>JAQCER010000400.1 GCA_027618625.1 Verrucomicrobiota bacterium | reverse complement strand
CATTCGCGGCGGCCCACTTGGGTCTGATTTTTATTTTCTGCCTCGGCTGCGGAGTCTTTGCCTGGGGGCTCTATCGCAGAAGCCGTTACCCCAACAAGGAGCGCGAGTTTATCGAAGAATTGCAGGAAGAGGAGGCGCAGCGCATGAAAGACGACGAAAAGAGAAAGCTAGGTGCGGGTCCCGAGTCCGGGGAATTGCTGGAGCCTTGGGAGAAAGCCGGTGACTGGTGGAAGAAGGAATAGACTGTTGAGTCAATCCGTCATCAATGCCCGTCATCAATGCCCGTCATCAATGCCCAGGCAGATGAGGCTCCATTCGGCCTTCCTGAAGAGCGCCTCGGGGGAGTGCGCTCCTGCGTGCTTCTCTTCTGGTCCATTCGATTCGGGGGGCCCAGCAGACTTTGCGGGCCATTTGCAGTTGAGTCTGTCGGAACCGGTGGTAGGAACTGTAAACGGATTCTTGCTTGAATATTTTGACTGCGACTACCCAATCTTCTGCAACTCCTGCGGCAATCTCCAGCGAGATAGCCCGGAGGAGGACGTTCGCGATTATCTCACACCCGGATGCTGGTAAGACGACGCTGACGGAGAAGTTGCTGCTCTACGGTGGTGCGATCCATCTTGCAGGCAGTGTGACGGCACGCAAAACGCAACAGTCGACGGCGAGTGACTGGATGGAGTTGGAGAAGCAGCGGGGGATCTCCGTGTCCTCGACAGTGCTGCAGTTCGAATACGACGGCTACTGCGTGAATCTGCTGGATACACCGGGACACAAGGATTTCTCTGAGGATACTTACCGGGTTCTGGCGGCAGTCGACGCGGCGGTGATGGTAGTCGACGCTGGTAAAGGTATCGAAAGTCAGACGCTGAAGCTTTTTGAAGTGTGTCGTCGACGCGGCGTGCCGATCTTTGTTTTTATCAACAAGCTGGATCGGCCATCGCGGGCACCCCTGGATTTGATCGATGAGCTGGAGCGCGTTCTTGGTCTGCCGCCGGTGCCGCTGACCTGGCCTTTGGGTGATGGGCCGCGGTTTCGTGGTGTGTTTGATAGAGAGAAAGGGCAGGTGCACCTATTTGAACGGACGCCGCATGGTGCCTATCGTGCGCCGATCGAGGTGAAGGATGTGATGGATGAGGCGGTGCGTGAGGCGCTGGACACCGAATTGTTCGAAACCGTCACTGAAGAGATTGAGATGCTAGAAGGGCTGACGGAAACGCTGGATATGGACGAGGTGCTTGCTGGAAAACAGATGCCGGTTTTCTTTGGCAGTGCGATGAATAATTTTGGTGTGCAGCACATGCTGGAACGGTTCCTTGAGTTGGCACCTGCACCCATGCCGCGCATGTCCGGGGATCTGATTGTCGATCCTGCCGGGGAGGAATTTTCCGGATTTGTGTTCAAGATTCAGGCCAACATGAATCCAAAGCATCGGGATCGAGCGACGTTCATTCGCATCGTATCTGGAGTGTTCGAACGTGACATGACGGTGACGCACACTCGAACCGGGAGGCGCATCCGCTTGTCGAATTCCCAGCGGCTGTTTGGTCAGGATCGCGAGACACTGGACCTGGCGTGCGCGGGTGACATTCTCGCTCTGGTTGGGAACTATGACTTCCTCATTGGCGATACCATCACGATCAATCCAAAGATCGAGTTCAAGGAAATGCCTCGGTTCAGGCCGGAGTGTTTTGCTTACGTCGTTAACAGTGACACCGCGAACAACAAGCGCTTCCGTGCAGGGCTGGATCAACTGTTAAAGGAAGGAGTTGCCCAGTCCTATGAGGTTCACGGGAACCTGCAGCGTGTGCCCTTGTTAGGGGCGGTGGGGCCACTGCAGTTCGAAGTCTTTAAGTATCGGCTGGAAACTGAGTACAAGGCAGAATGTCGGATTGATCCTGCGCCCTGGGACACGATTGTCTGGCTCAGGCCGAAGCCGGCCGACGACGGTTCTATTCGGACTATCAGTGGAGCGCCTGAGATCTCCGTCCCCACAGGTGGCGTGTTGGCAGAAGACCTTGAAGGCCAATGGCTCGTTCTCCTGCCGTCCGAATGGCTTTTGAACTTGCTGAAAGAACGGAATCCGGATTTCGAATTCCAGGCCAATCCGTTCGAACGGATATCGAAGGTCCTCTGATGGTCTTTAATTTCTGTTAGGATCGTTCCTCACATTTGAGGTTATGAGGAGCGATTTTGCGCTTTGTGTGCCTGAAGTGCCAAGGAGATCAAGGGAGAGACTGGGCTCCATAGTATCCCAGATCGATGGCGGCCCAAAATCCGATGCGGCTCCATTCACAGCAGCAGCCCTATGGCTTTCCGACGCGCAACGGCCTCGGGAACGCCCAGATTCTCGGCATGGAGAAACGCTTTCGCCGCATCCCCATTCCTTCCCATGGCAGCGAGGCATTCGCCGTATTCCAGATGCCCATCACCGAAGTCCGGCCAGGCGCTCAGGAGCCGAGCGTAGGTGATCTCGGCAAGTTCAAGGCTTTTTTGCTCACGATGATACTGGGCCAGATAGTAAAGAGCCACGGCATTCTCCGTCTGGTAATGGAGGACGCTCCGGCACCGGTCGGCCGCCTGCTTGGTTACCTTTTGATGCCTGCTTTCACTGGCGACTTGAAAGGCACTGTGGATCCAGAGATCACGGCTGCTATTGTCGATGGCTACTTCCATGAGTTCCACGAAAGCCACCCCGATTTCCGGCTCCAGGCGGGCGACCGCATCAACAAAGGAATCGACGATTTCATAGACACCAAACTGGCCGACGATGCCCTTGCCCGAAGCGAATTCGCGCTCGCTGAAGAGCAGGTTGCGCATCCGGGTATGGACCTGTTTGTAGGCCGCGTCTGAGAGGAAGATGCGGAAGAACTGACCGCCACGGGAATGGGATTCAATGCGCTTCGCGAGGTTGATAGCGTAGCCCTGCCTTTCAAATCCCGATTCGGTGCGCCGGGCCCAGACTTGCCCGAAATTGATCCCGACGGCAATCTCCGCAGCGGCGGCGCGGCGGGTAATGCGCTCCCGGTTGACGGGAGAGGACAACCATGCCGCTTTGAGTGTGATCCCGAGCGTGGCTAGAAGATAGACGTCATTGGCACTCCTGCCCGAGTGCATGAAAAACACCAATTCGTCTCCAAGAATCGAATACTGATAGTCCTGTCCCTGGCGGTATTTCCCGTGGAGATAACGCTGAAAAAAATGCTCGCACTGGCGATGCACCACGCTGTGGAACGTGTTGACATAGTCCGCATACTCTTTCAGCCCGAGCACGCTGGAGAACGCCGAAGAATCCACAAGATCGACAAACA
Source organism: Verrucomicrobiota bacterium (assembly GCA_027618625.1). Classification (GTDB taxonomy): domain Bacteria; phylum Verrucomicrobiota; class Verrucomicrobiia; order Verrucomicrobiales; family DEV007; genus JAGROY01. Next base: position 1,335 of record JAQCER010000400.1, on the reverse strand, counting down.
TGATGGCCGTGTCAAGCGGGCCTTCCCATCCCTGCGGCGTGTCATCGGGTTCATTCACCGCGGTCAAGAGAAAGAAAATTCAGCATGGTGGCACAAATCCTCACGACAGACAGCCAAAGGCGAAAGCGCGTCTAAGCTGGATTATGCATGAGCGATCTACTGCGACTTGCAAAAGACTCCATTTGCTGCGTTGCGCGCCATTTTTCGACATCAACGTATGCCTGTACGCTTTCAGCCGAAAAAGTGGCCCGCGCCTTGCAAAATGAAGCTTTTTTCTGCGTCTCGCTACGATCTTCATGAATAACCCACGCTAATTGTCAATTTCGGCAGGATCAGGCACTCTCTCGTCGTCGGTTACATCGGAATCGGGCGCACTCGAGGTCGGGCTTGGGGGTGCCTCCAAGGTCGGAGTTGTGGCTCCCTCAAACTGCATGATGGTATCGTCGGGCCCCGGTCCGGTGACCCCGCCACCGGGAGGGGCTGCGTTGCGGGTCTCGTTATCCTTGACTTTCAGGGAGGCAGGCTGCGGAGCCGGGTTTTTGCCGATGGAGGAATCCCCGTCCTGGAGGGTTTTCGAATTCTGGGGTTGGCCCTGGGACACAAGATCCTGAGCGGGAACGGCCAGCCTATCAGGATTCGAACGGGGCGCGCCACAGGACGCCAGGAACGGCACGAGTCCAAAGACAACGAAGCCGAATCGAAAACAACGCGGAAGGACCTTCTTCATGGCACCAGCATACAGTAAATTCCCTTCGCGACGCTATCACTTTCGATTCAAATCCTCCCTATCCCTCAGTTTCTTCCTTTCCACTCTGGTACAGGCCCCATTCGCCAGCGTCCATCGCCTTTCTTTGCTGATGCAATTGATTGGTAGGAAATCTGATCTTCTGGACCCGGGTTCATGCGGACGGAGCAGGGATGGAAGAAGTTAAGTTAAGGAGACGAGTACCGCCGCCGAGAGGCGCGGCGTGATCCGCTGCCGCTGGAAGATGGCCCCGCCCAGCACGACGAGGCCGGGATACGTGTAGAGCGCGAGGCGCTCCAGTCCGATGCTGATAGTACCTGAAGGCGAACTTCGGGAGCGCCGTCAACTTCTCCCATTTCCCCGGCATGGTCTTCGGCGCTCCGAGGAGACGGACCGCGCGACAAGGAGAACGCCGTGGCGGCGCGGTGCGCTCGTCCGCCCTGATCCTCTGCCGGCGGCTCTTCAAGGACTACCAGTTCGGGCTCCAGTTGATCCAGCGGCGCTTCGACATCCCCTCCCTCCTCCGCTGTCGAGAACCCCGACCGCTTCCTCAGCGACCTCGTCGTCGCCTCCTACCACCGGCGCGGCGA
>JAQCER010000399.1 GCA_027618625.1 Verrucomicrobiota bacterium | reverse complement strand
GGATATAGCCTTTCAAGGTCATAAGCAATGAACATTGTTCGAAGGTAAAAGTTGGTTCAGCGGGCCCATTTTCTGGCGATGTAGCGTAAGGGGGCTCGCTCGTTGTGCAACCTATTCCACCGCCCGTAGTTGCGCTGAGGGCAAAGTGAACAAGCAGAACGTCGTAGCTGCGATCGGAAACGACGCCCAGGTCAGGAATGATGCGCAAGTGACTGCGGGGCCTTGTTCCCAGTCCGTGCCAAGTGATTTCGCACGGCGGTTCGCCCGGGCCCCAGAGGAATCGAAGCGAATGGTCGATGCCCGGGGAAGATAGAATCATTCGCTCCGTCGCGTTTTACTGCGGCGATTTTGTCAGGCGTGCTCATGGAGTTCTAACATTTTGATTATAAATAATGTAGCCTTCAGATGCAGACTTCGATCGTGCTCCAAATCTGAGCGAATCGGGGTTGAATCCGGCGGTTCCGTGTGTTACCTGCCAGACGACCTGACGGTTGCACGTATATGAAAGAATTCGCTTACATCCACGAGGAGGGGAGGCTCCCGACTCTGCTGAACAATATCCCTTTTCTGGAATCGTTCACCGACGGGCACAGGAACGACATTCTTTACTCCAGCTACTTCATCCAGTGCGATGTCGGCGATATCCTCATCGAGCAGGGAGCTGACGACTCGCGGATCTTTATTTTGCTTACGGGCGAAGCAGAAGTGATCAAGGACAACGAGCCGATCACGGTGATCAACAAGAGTGGCGAAATCTTCGGTGAGCTGGCGATTGTCAGCGACGAGAAGCGCTCGGCCACCGTGCGCGCCAAGACCGAGCTGCTCTGTCTGGTGATCGATCAGAAGTTTTTAAGCGAGATCAAGCCAGAAGGCCAGAACGCCTCCTATTATGCCGCCTTCTACGGATTCCTGTGCAAGGTGATGGCCGATCGCCTGAAGCGGAACACGCAGCACCTGGCGAAAGTCGAGAAAGAGCTCGAAGAACTTCGCACGGAGCTCCACAAAAGGGTCTAGACCCAAGGCTGGCCAAGACTGGTGACCTTTTTCCATTACCCGGTCACTCATTGCTCAGCCATCCTGGCGCTTGAGTGGTGATTACGTTTCCCCTTTGACAAAGAACGATGCTTCCCTGGTTCCAAGATGGCAGGTTCCCGCTCTACCTTGCCCCGATGGCAGGCGTTACCGATGCCGTGTTTCGTGGCCTGTGCAAAGAGCTGGGTGCTGATGTGATGGTCACTGAGTTCGTTTCCGCGGAAGGTATCATCCGCAAGGACGAACGGACGCGAAGGTATACGGATTTTGAAGAAGAACAGCGCCCGGTAGGCGTGCAATTGTTTGGTGCCGATGGCGAACGCATGGCGGAGGCCGCGCGCAAGATCATCGACTGGAAGCAGCCGGACTTTATCGACATCAACTTCGGCTGCCCGGTGAACAAGGTGGTATCAAAGAACGGCGGCTCGTCGCTGCTGCGCGATTGTCCAGTGCTCGCCAAGGTAGCAGGAACCATTGCCCGCGGCGTCAGCGTGCCCGTGACGGCAAAGATCCGTATAGGCTGGGATCTAAATTCGATCAATGCCACACATGTGGTGAAAGTGTTAGAGGACTGCGGCATGCAAGCCATCGCTATTCACGGCCGCACGCGGTCGCAGGGATACTCCGGCGAGGCAGACTGGAATGTCATTGCCGAGTGTGCGGAAACCGTATCCATCCCGGTCATCGGCAATGGCGACATCACCAGTGGCGAAGACGTTGCGCGGCGACGAACCGAGACACGTGTGAGGGGTGTGATGATTGGCCGCGCAGCGATGCAGAATCCGTGGATTTTTTCCGAGGCCAAGCACTATTTGAACCAAGGGTCGCAACCCACGCCCGCAACGCCGATCGAACGTTGGAACTTCATCCGCCGCCACTGCGTTCTGGCCATCCGGTCTAACCGTTACGGCGGCGAGCGGCAGACGATGCAGGCCATGCGTTCACGCCTGATGGCCTACTCGCGAGGTCTGCCAAAGGGAAAAGCGCTGCGTGTGCAGTTCAGCTCCGTTGAGTCACTTGCGCACCTCGACGACATCGCCGCCCGGCATCTCGCCGACATCGTGGCGGGATTCGCCAGCCCTTTCAGCGCTTGATCCAGTTTTTCTGCACCACATCCGTGATCTCTACCATGCTGGCAGTGGTGGCACTATTGTCACCGGCATCCGCCGGGAACTTCAACTCTGCGATGATGGGAATGCTGGTCTCTCCGGGATAAAACCAGCCCTTGAGTTTCGCTTCCACTGCACCGCCGCGGACGGTGTAGCCAAAGCAGGAAACCCCTGCTTTCTGGCTCAAAACGCGGTAGCAGGTCCACTGCGTCTCGTCCTCGAAGGAGTAGTCGTCCTGGGAAATCATTACGCGGAATTCTGCAGCCGTCGTCGGTCGTTCCGTGAGGAAAGTTTCGAATTCCTGGTCGGAGATGGCAATGGTCGATTCCCAGTCGACCTTAAATCCGCTCTGAGTGCGTTCGACCATGACAGGTGCTGTCTCAAGCGTATCGAGCCGTCTGATCGTTGCGGCAGTTACCCACAGTTGGTCGGGAGCATTGATGACTCCATCAGAAACCATGCCCTCCTTTGAGTCGAGCAGCTCAACGGCGGTCGGTTGCATCGGGTGAATCGCATACCATGCCCGCATCGCTGGTTCTACGATTTCAGGATTGCGGACGTAACCGAGCATTTCATCCACGGACTTACATTGAAAGAAACTTTCGACCACATTTTCGATGGTCTGCCCCGGGATGTTCGCGAACGGAACCTCTTTCGCCAGGCCGGTTTCTGAAACAGTGGTGCTGTCACGCTGCGTGTATTTGGAGACGACAACCACTCCAACGATGACGATTGCCAGCACGCCCAGCAGCTCAAGAATTCCGACAATCGGAAGTTTCCTCCTGGTGTTGGGGGCCCCATCCTTGTTGCCATCCCATTTCGATCCACGCTGTTGTGCTTTCACAGCCTCCCGGTGAAGCGTGCGAAAGTCCGCCGCCTTGCGTCGGTCGGCCGCGGTCTCGTGCTTCGCCTTTGCTTCCTCGATCGCCTGTGCGCGGAGTTCCGCCTTGCGTGGGCTGGAACGGCGCGGCTTCACCTCGCCGTCGCCACTGTCGGAGAATCGCAACCGGGCGGGCACTTCGCTGGGGTGCAGTCGGGTGCTCTCCTGAGTGTTTGGCTCTGGATCCACGGGAGCGGCTTCCCCTGAACTGGCCTCCAATGCGCTCGCTGCTCCCGGATCTTGCTCCGCAACTTCACTGGCGGCATCCGCATCCTCAGAATGGGAGCGAGGCATGAACCTATCGCTCCGTCGCTGCGGAATTTCCTTGTCGAAGCGCTTTAGGGCCTCGTCAGATAATGGCGTCTCTTTCTTCTGCTTCTTGTAGGGACCCATGTGCGGTGGTGGTGCGAAATCCTTGGTTTCTGTAAACCAAGATAACGGCCCTGCGGCAATTTGCACATCGCAAAAGTCGGAGGGGTGCAGCGATCGGTGCCGCCATGGCACCTGCGTGAAGTTTTCGTTGCTTCTCGGCCGGATCATTGTTATCAATACAGTTATTCCAACCACTTAAATTTTTAGAATACCGAAGGATGCCAGCAGTAATCGCAACCAATCTACGTAAGGGTGTGGCCATCAAGGTCAACGGGGAGACCGGCATGATCATTGATTTTGAACACCGGACCCCTGGAAAGGGCGCTGGTTTTGTGCAGGTCGTCATGCGCAGCTTCAGCTCAGGAAAGAGCAAAGACATGCGTTTCGCTGCCAGTGAAAAGGTTGAGACCATCCAGGTGGACAAACAGAAGCTGGAATTCAGCTACACCGACGGCACGAACTACTTCTTCATGGACTCGCAGACGTTCGAGACCATCGAATTGCCCGTGCATCTGCTCGAAGATAGCAAGGATCTGCTGATTGAGAACCTGCCCTGCGAGGTCGTTTTCGTTGAGGAAAATCCGGTCTCTGTGGAGCTTCCGCCATCGGTCGAGCTGGAGATCACCGAGTCTTCCGAGGGAATCAAGGGTGACACCGCCAACAATCCGCAGAAGCCGGCTACTCTGGAGACCGGCAAGGTGATTCAAGTGCCGTTGTTTGTGAAGCAGGGAGATCGCATCAAGGTCGATACCCGAACCGGGAAGTATCTCGGCCGGGTCTAGTCTCGGCTATCCACTCCTAAGACCCAAAGCCCCCGCCCCAGCCGTCGGTCGTGCCCCGTTCCACTCAGAACCGTCGTCGATCGACCCCAGAAACTCCGGCAAAGCGAACGAGTAGCACGAATCGCCGGGCGTCCCTCCGCGATCGCAAACAGAAACGCGAGATGCTGATGGCCCGCCACGCGGCGAAGGCCAAGGCCGCCTTCGCACCGATCGAGATTCCGGTCCCCTGGGTCAAGAATGTCGCAGGCATTCTGATGTTTCCGCTTTGTGTGGTCTCGACCATCACGTTCTTCAGCAGTTTTGCTAGCGCCGCACTCGAGGGTGCCTTTTGGAAAACGCCGGAGTTCTGGTTCTTCAATCTAGGGATGGTGCTGTGGATGATCGCGTTCTGTGGGCTGCCCCGGCCGGTGAGAATCTACGTGTTTGGGCACGAAATGACCCATGCCCTGTTCGTTTACCTCTGCGGCGGGCGTGTTT
>JAQCER010000398.1 GCA_027618625.1 Verrucomicrobiota bacterium | reverse complement strand
AATTTCAATATTTTCCATAACGCCCTCACCGCTGCCCGCCAAAAAGCCCCCCTTTGGGACTGGCCCTAGGTAGACCTAGGCATGACGGAAACGAAATGGAAACGCCCGGGCGGAACACTCCGGCCGGGCGCTTCATCTAATATCGGTATCGAAGGGAAACCGTATTAGTTCTGGATGGCGTCGGCGGCATCCTCTGCGGCTTCGCCGGTCGCGTCGAGGGCGTCAGCTGCCGCATCTGTTGCCGCATCAGCAGCGTCTTCCGCAGCTTCCGTGGCTTCATCCACGAAGGCGTCGGCTGCCTCTTTGGTGGCATCTGCTGCATCAGCTACTTTGTCGGCGACTGCGCCTTTCGTTTCGCTGGCAGCTTCTTTGGCAGCTTCGTTGGCTTCGTCCGCTGCTTCCTTTGCCTTATCGCAACTGAGGCTGCTGAGGGCAAATGCAGCGATCGCTGCGGCGAGGGGAAGTTTGGCAATTTTCTGGACTTTCATGTGCGATTAGCTGGCTGGTTTATGGATTGCAGGATTCAGTTAACTTGGGGCGGTCGAAGTGGTTTGAGGCCATTTCGTAGCGATCGTTCTCCCTCGACCTTAAACCGTTCAAGATAAGCCGTTGGAGGCTCAATCTTCATTGCAAGAGCAGAAAGCTTGGCACGATACCGAGGGGGAAGGATTGGAAATCACTCTCTGATGCACACCAAAGCACAGTTTTGTCACATTCGTAAGCGATTATTTGGTGGAATTGCCTTAGTTTGCGACTCAGTGACTGGAATCCGCAAAAAAACTCGATGTCCGCTCTTTCCTGAAAACAGCGCTTCGGTATCCAAATCATAGCAAACCGATTTCTGTTGCGCTCAGACTAGAAAAGGCAAAATCTATAGTAAATGAAGATTTGTTGTATAGGAGCTGGCTACGTTGGCGGACCGACAATGGCCGTAATCGCACAGAAATGTCCACACATTGACGTGCATATCGTCGATATCAACGAGGCACGCATTGCTGCGTGGAATAGTGAGAATCTCGATGAATTACCCGTGTTTGAACCGGGATTGGCTGGCGTGGTAGCCGAGGCGCGCGGTCGCAATCTGCGTTTTTCGACCAATGTGGATGCTGGGATTCGCGAGGCGGACATCATCTTCATCTCTGTAAATACCCCGACCAAAACCTACGGGGTAGGTGCCGGAAAGGCTGCGGATTTGAAATTTGTTGAGCTTTGCGCCCGCAGAATCGCCGAACAGGCCGAGGGGGAAACGATTATCGTTGAAAAATCGACGCTGCCGGTGCGGACTGCAGAAAGCATCAAGAGCATCCTTGACCACGCATCCAGCGACAAGGCCACCTTTCAGGTGCTGTCGAATCCTGAGTTCCTCGCTGAAGGCACAGCAATCGAAGATCTTTATGAGCCAGATCGCGTGCTGGTTGGCGGGGAAATGACCGTTGGAGGCAAGGCGGCCATCCAGAAACTCGTAGAGATTTACGCGAACTGGGTGCCGCGCGAGCGAATCATTACCACGAACCTGTGGTCCAGCGAATTGTCAAAGTTGACGGCCAATGCTTTCCTCGCCCAGCGAATCAGCAGCATCAACAGTATTTCGGCCCTTTGCGAAGCTACGGGAGCGGACGTCGATGAAGTAGGCCACGCGATTGGTCTGGACTCGCGGATTGGCCCCAAGTTCCTCAAGAGCTCGGTGGGATTTGGCGGTAGCTGCTTCCAGAAAGACATTTTGAATCTGGTCTATCTCTCCCAGCATTTCGGGCTACCCGAGGTGGCCGAGTATTGGGAGCAGGTGGTGAAAATGAACGAATACCAGAAGGGGCGGTTCACGAAACGCATCGTGAAGGCTCTTTACAACACGGTGAGCGGCAAGCGCATCGCTGTGTTCGGATTTGCTTTCAAAAAGGACACTAACGACACCCGCGAGTCTGCTGCGATCCGAGTGTGCAGGGACCTGCTGGAGGAGCAGGCTCTGCTGAACGTGTATGATCCCAAGGTGCCAGAGAGTCTCGTTCACGCTGAAATCTCCGGAAATTCGGGAGAAAAGCATCCGGGCGTAACCGTTTCCGACGACGCCTATGCGGCAGCCGAGGGTGCCCATGCGATCGCGATTCTTACGGAATGGGATGAGTTCAAAGCCTTGGACTGGAATCGGATCTACGACGCAATGCTCAAGCCAGCCAGCGTGTTCGATGGCCGTAATTTGCTCGATCACGAGGCTCTGCGTGAGATCGGCTTCGAAGTTTACGCCACGGGAAAGGGCTGATTGACGTTTTGAATCGAAATGGTGCGGAGGGAACTTGATTCCCAGCCAGTCGTGGTGGATGCGTGTCGCGTGAAATTTCTACCGTTGATACTCGCATTCGTGGCAGCAATCCTGCTTGGTTTGCTCTGGGTTCCCGCTTTGGCTCCACAAAAGGAAGTGCTAACGTTGGCGGCCACGGCTGCGGTCGTGGCGCTCATTGGTGCATTGCTGGCGTCTGGTAAAAAGGAGGAATCCCAGCGCCCCTCCTCTGCAGTGAGTCCGGTTCCGGTAGTGGCTCCAGCGGCGACGTCGAGTCAAGGCCATGCAGATGGCGCGGAGGCGATTGGGCTGCTGTCGGCGTTGCAGGAAAACGGTCGGTTGGTAGATTTTCTCATGGACGACATCACAGCCTACGCCGACGCTCAGGTGGGAGCGGCGGCGCGAATCGTGCATCACGGGTGCCGGGCTGTGCTCGATCAACATTTTGCCATCACGCCGGTCTGCGAAAGTGCGGAAGGCGCCACCATTTCCGTGCCGGTTTCCTTCCGGGGAGACGAGTATCGTTTGTCTGGAAGGTTGTCGGGACCGGCCCCGTTTACGGGAGCTGTGGTTCACCGGGGCTGGAAAGCCTCGAAAGTGAAATTGCCACGCACCGTGGTGCCAGCAGGACAACTGCCTAACATTGCACCTGCCGAGGTCGAGGTGAGGAGTTGATCCGGGTCCTTGGTAGTGTTTGGTACAGCCAAGCACTGCGCCCGCGTTCGCATCTCTACCTGCACATTCCGGCATGTCCATTGCGGCTGTCCATGGCATCCATTGCGTCCATTGCGTCCATTGCACCGATACTGAATCCATTTCTTTATGAGTGAATTAAAACATACCTTTGCACTGGGGATCGATCTGGGCACCAGCAATACAACGGCCGCATTCTGTGATCTGTCGGATCCAGAGCTGCGGATGCAGGAAATTACGCAAGTGTTAGGACCGAACACGACTGGAGAGAAAGCGATGCTTCCTTCGGCCTGGTATCTTGCGCATCCGCACGAGTTTCCGGGAGGAAGCCTCAACGTCCCGTGGAGTGACGATGCCCAGCAAGGTGTGGTCGGGACCTTTGCCCGCAATCATGGGGCACACGTGCCGGATCGCCTGGTGGTGTCGGCCAAGTCCTGGCTGTCGCATCCGAAAGTCGATCCTCGAGTGGCCTCGTTGCCGTGGATGTCGGCGCTGGACGATGGCGAGAAAGTGTCGGCCCTGCAGGCGACGCAGCGATACCTTGAGCATGTTCGCGATGCGTTTTTGTGGAGCCAGAAAGAGGCTGGACGCGAGCGACAGATCGCAGATGGATTGATCGTAATCACAGTGCCGGCATCGTTCGATGAAGTGGCGCGCAATTTGACGCTGGAGGCAGCTGCGAATGCCGGGCTGGGAGAAGTGGGCTTGTTAGAAGAACCTCAGGCGGCCTTTTATGCCTGGACCGCGCAGGGCGCCGGCGAGTGGATGAGGCAGGTCAGTGCCGGCGACTGCGTGCTCGTGTGCGATATCGGTGGGGGAACTGCGGACTTCAGCCTGATCGTGGTCAAAGACCAGGGCGGCGACCTGGCACTGGAACGTGTCAGTGTTGGCGAACACTTGCTGCTGGGAGGGGACAACATGGACATAGGCCTGGCTTACTGCATCCAGGCACAAGTGGCGGAGCAGGGCCACGAACTCGACGAATGGCAGTTCCAGGCGCTCACGCATGCGTGCAGCAATGCCAAGGTGCAGCTGTTCTCAGACCTGGCGTTGGAGCAACTTCCGATCTCCATTCCAACGCGTGGTTCCAGTCTGGTCGGCGGCACGATTTCGGCATCGCTCGATCGACAGACTCTCGAATTGATGGTGCTCGACGGCTTTTTTCCGATCACCACGGTCGACGACTTGCCTGAGCAGCAGCCGCAGGCTGGCCTGCAGGAGCTGGGGCTGCCTTATGCTACAGATCCCGTCATCAGCAAGCAGCTGGCGCGCTTTCTTCAACGCAGCCTGGCCAACGTCAAGGCAAGTCCTGAGCTGAGCGCCCTGGTGCGCGAAGAAACCTTGCGAGAGTCTTTCCTGTGCCCCGATGCGGTGCTCTTCAACGGCGGCATTTTCAACGCCGAACAGGTGAGGGAACGCGTGCTGCAGTTGCTCACCTCATGGAACGGCGGACAGGAGGTGCGTGCTCTTCCCGGCTACCAGCCCGACCTGGCGGTGGCGATCGGTGCCTGCGATTACGCCCGCAGTCGTGCCACGGGAACGGGCATTCGGATCAAAGCGGGAACGCCCCGCTCTTACTACGTTGGTTTGGAGTCGTCGACGCCGGCGATCCCGGGGCTGAAGCCAAAAGTGAAAGCAATCTGCATCGTCCCGCAGGGCATGGAGGAGGGGAGCGAGCTGGTGATTCAG
>JAQCER010000397.1 GCA_027618625.1 Verrucomicrobiota bacterium | reverse complement strand
TCATCGACCGCGTGTTCGCTCGCGTGGGCGCCTCGGACGACATCGCACGCGGGCAGTCGACCTTCATGGTGGAGATGAATGAGACCGCCCTCATCGTCAATAATGCCAGCGATCGCAGCCTGGTGATCCTTGATGAAATTGGTCGGGGCACCTCAACATTTGACGGTCTGTCGATCGCCTGGAGCGTTGCCGAACATCTCTACGACCAGATCGGTGCACGCACTCTTTTCGCCACACACTACCACGAACTGACCGCTTTGTCGCAGAACCGGCCGGGCGTCCAGAACTACAATGTGGCAGTGCGCGAGTGGAACGATCAGGTCATTTTCCTGCGCAAAATTGTAGCTGGAACGGCGGACAAAAGTTACGGCATCCAGGTCGCCCGCTTGGCTGGACTCCCAGCTGAAATCATCGACCGAGCGAAGGCCATTCTCGCCCACCTGGAGCAGAATTCCCGGTCACCCGGCCAGGGCAAGCGCCCGCGCCCGCAGGCAGAAGCCGCCTCAAAAGCATCGAACGCCCCATCCGAACCATCGCATTTATCGCCCGAACCGGATACAGCAGACCTCCCCGAGCCCCCCGTTCCGATTCAGATGACACTCTTTTCATAGAATAGAATGAAGTTGCCGAAGATGCTAAGTTCCCAACAGTTTGGCTGATATTCGTTGAAAACCTAGCCAAATGGGTATAAAGGACCGTGTTTTACGTCGAAATCGATCAGCAAATGAAAATCTTACTTCCAACGGCGGTGTCAGCACTGTTGACCGTATTGACCGGCTGTTCCAGTCATGTCCCAATGGTCGGTCCACAGGTCATTGGCGGTGGTGACGATTACTTGGGCGGGTTGACCGCGCCCCAGACCCAAACGGGACCGATGGTGGACAACGTTTCCTACTGGGACGGTGATGGTGTCAGCGGTCCAGCGAAAGTGATTATCAGGCTCAGCGACCAGACCGCCTATTTTTATAAAGGCGATCAATTGGTCGGCAAGTCTAAAGTGTCCACCGGGACACCAACCCACCAGACGCCTCGTGGTTCCTTTAAGATCGCCCAGAAGAACAAAGACCACCGGTCCAGCCTGTACGGTGTCTTCAAGGATAAAAGCGGAAGAGTGGTTGACGACGATGTCGATACCCGGAAGGACCTGCCGCCTCCGCCCGGATTGGTCTACGAGGGTGCTGACATGTTTCACTTCATGCGGTTTAATGGTGGTGTAGGCATGCACGCGGGCCTTTTACCCGGCTATCCTGCCTCACATGGGTGCGTCAGGATGCCTGCGCACATGGCCAAGATCTTTTTCGAAAACGTCTCCATCGGGACACCTGTGATCGTTCAGTGACGGTATTCCTGCACTCGACACATGCTGCCCTCTTCAGGCGAAACTACCGAAATTACTGTAGCTGAGCTCGCGAAGCTCAAGGCTGCGGGAAGCTCTCCAATGCCAGCCCCGCTACTGGTGGACTGCCGTGAGCCAGATGAACACGCAATCTGCAAAATCAATGGTTCCGTGCTCATCCCGTTCAGCACCTTTACCGTAAACGCGGAGGCGGCACTCCTCGATAAAAGCCGAACGATCATCGTCTATTGCCATCACGGGATGCGCTCCCAGCGTGCTACTGAATTCCTGCGCCGGAAAGGGTACACTGAGAGCTTTAGTCTCGTCGGCGGGATCGATGCCTGGGCCGCAGCTGTTGAGCCCGATATGCCTCGCTACTAGCTGGTTGGAGCCGTAACGGTAATCGCTCGACGGCGAAATGTTTCCCGCTGGGCTAGAATTGCCAAAGCCACTAGCCTGGATTATGCATGAGCGATCTACTGCGACTTGCAAAGCAAAAGACGCCATTTGCTGCGTTGCGCGCCATTTTTCGCCATCAACGTATGCCTATACGCTTTCAGCCGAAAAAGTGGCCCGCGCCTTACAAATGAAGCCTTTTGCTGCGTCTCGCTACGATCTTCATGAATAACCCAGGCTAGGGATAAAACTTTACTAATGTTGTCGAGCAGCTATCAAAGGGCATGATTAAGACCTTGCTTGGATCGGTCGCCTCCCAGTTCCTCCTTGTGGTTGTGTCAGGGATATCTGTCGGCGTCGCTCAGGAACCGCCACCCGATGAAAAAACGACGTCCTTAGGGAAGCAATACACGGGCATCGTCCGTATCGAAAATGCATCCATCGTCCCGGATTTTGCGACGCCGTGGAACGCTGGATTGCCCAGAGGCGGTTCTGGAACTGGCTTCCTTATCGGTGAGAACCTGTTTATGACGAATGCCCACGTCGTCAGCGACAGCAACCGGGTGATCATTAAAAAAGTCGGCGATTCCGAACCATTGCTCGCTCGCATCCTTCACATCGCCCATGATTGCGACCTGGCAGTCCTGGAACTGGAGGATTCCAGCAAATTCGCGGACGTTGAGCCTCTGGAAATAGGGGATGAAATTCCCAAACTGGATACCGCCGTGAAAGTGGTAGGTTATCCCATCGGTGGCGAGCGCATTTCCGTTACGCGTGGCGTCGTATCGCGCATCGATTTCCTCGCTTACAGCCACAGCGCTGTCGACTACCATCTGACCGTGCAGATCGATGCCGCAATCAACCCTGGCAACAGTGGTGGCCCGGTGATTCAGGATGGAAAAGTGGCGGGGGTCGCCTTTCAAGGGTATTCGGGCGATGTCGCACAGAGCACAGGCTACATGATTCCTGCACCCGTCATGCACCGGTTTCTCAAAGACATCGAGGATGGCAAGTACGACCACTACGTCGACCTCGCAGTCAGTGATTTCCCGATTCTCAACCCGGCACTGCGGCGCGCCCTGGGACTCCCTAACGATGGGCAAGGCACCATGATTGGCTCCGTCAATGCCGATGGTTCGGCTGACGGAAAGCTCCAAATCGGTGACGTGCTTCTTGAGATCGATGGTTACCCGATCGCCAGCAACGGCTCTATCGATATGCGCGGAGAAAAGGTCAATATGGCCGAAATCGTTGAGCGAAAATTTGCCGGTGAAATCATTAAGTTAAAAGTATGGCGGGACAAGAAACCGATCGACGTTGAGATCGAATTGAAGCGCTTTCTGCCCTATCTGATCAGTGCCCGCCAGTACGAACAACGACCAGAATACGTGATGTATGCTGGCCTCGTGTTCCAACCGCTGGATCGCAATATGATGTCCGCTCTCAAGCTCACCAACATAGAGGTGCGTCGCTACTTTGGATTGTTCGTGGCAGATGAGCTTTACAAGGAGCTGCCGGAAGTGGTCGTCCTCACGACGGTGCTGCCTGACGCGATCAACACCCATCTCGGAGGTTACGCTGGCGGAGTTGTCGAATCGATCAATGGGAAGAAGATTCTGACGCTCAATGACGTGATGCCCGCGTTGGAAAACGAAGCAGACAAGGACTTTACCGTGATTGAACTGCAAGGTCAGGGACGTCCCCTCGTTCTGGACAAGGCACGTGTGCCCGGAGCTCAGGTGCGGATCATGTCGAAGTATGGCGTCAGGGAAGATCACTACGTTGAATAACAGTCCCCTCAAACGCCGCCGCATACGCTGCCGTCCAACATTGCTACCCTGTATTCGATGAATTTCTTCCGCAAACACCTCCTGATCGCCCTCGCCGCCTGCGCCTGCATTGCCTCGTCTTCACCCGCGCACTCGGGCGCACTCGATGCCACGACGTCCATCGTTCGGGTTAACGTGACAAACCAGCGCTACAATTTTGCAGTGCCGTGGCAGAAGCAACGCCCAACGTCACGCCGCGGCCTGGGTGCCGTGTTGAAAAACAACCGGGTCCTCGTCACTGCGGAACTCATTCAGGATTCCAACTACGTGGAACTGGAGATCGCGTCAACCGGTCGCAAGCTTACAGCGAAGGTGGAAGCTGCAGACTACGAGGTTAATCTGGCAGTGCTGGTTCCTGCAGAAGATCCCGGGGCTTTCTTCGACGGGATCATCCCGCTGGAAATCGCGGAGCCGGCGAAGGTTGGTGACGGGCTGGAAGTCTGGCAGTTCGAGGCAAATGGTTCCCCTGTCTCCACCGAAGTTCGTCTCCAGAGGGCGGAGATCGGACGCTACTTCTTGCAGGATGCTTTTTTCCTGGAATACGAAGTGACAGGCTTGGTGCAGTACCGTTCTGGCAGCTTTACATTGCCCGTTGCCAAAGACGGGAAACTCGTCGGCATGCTGTTGAGCTACAATTCGGACGACCAAATCTCCGATGTGCTGCCCTCCATGATCATCGCCCGCTTCCTCGATGACGTTGCGAACCCACCTTACGAAGGATTCCCCAACTTCGGCATCCAGTATTCCGTGATGCTCGATGATCAGTTCCGCTCTTATCTGGATGCCAGCCAGTATTCTGGAGGCATCTACGTGAGTGATGTCATTCGCGGCACCTCTGCCGCCGCGAGCGATCTTCTTGAAGGCGACGTCATTCTGGAAATCGAAGGCCAAGCGATTGATCCCCGTGGCAACTTCGAGCATCCCGATTACGGTCTGCTCAGTCTTAGCTATCTGATAAAGGACACAGCGCGCGTGGGCCAGGAACTGAAAGTGAAAGTCCTGCGGACGGGCAAGGAAATGGACATCGTCGTGAAGCTCCAGCGCAAGGAGCCCGGGGACTATCTTGTCGATCCCTATCTGTTCGACAGGGGGCCAAAATATTT
>JAQCER010000396.1 GCA_027618625.1 Verrucomicrobiota bacterium | reverse complement strand
AGCGATCTCATCAAGCGCATCACCTCCAGTGATCCCGATGAAATCATGCCGCCGCCGGAGGGTGGCAAGTCACTGGCGCAGGGAGACATGGAAATGCTGCAAAGATGGATCGACGAGGGTGCCCCCTACGCTCGCCACTGGGCTTACGTTGAACCGGCGAATGTGGTGCCCCCTGCTGACATCTCCAAGCCGGGCTGGCCGAGAAACGCGATCGATCACTTTATCCTCAAGCGCCTCGATGAAGAAGGACTGACTCCGATGCCCGAAGCGGATCGCAGTGCGCTGATCCGGCGGGTAGCTCTCGACCTCACGGGATTGCCACCTACACCGGAGGAAGTCGAAGCCTTCGTCAGTAGCCTGGCACCGGATGCATATGAGAAGATGGTCGACAGCATGCTGCGCAAGGAGAGCTTCGGCGAGCACTGGGCGCGCAGTTGGCTGGATCTGGCGCGCTACGCGGATTCGGCCGGGTATGCCGACGACCCTGACCGCACGATCTGGGCCTATCGCGACTACGTCATCCGCGCGTTCAATGAGAACAAGCCGTTCGACACTTTTACCATTGAACAACTGGCTGGCGACCTTCTGCCGAATCCCACGCAGGAGCAATTGATCGCGACCGCCTTCCACCGCAACACGCAAACCAACAACGAAGGCGGCACCAACGACGAAGAGTACCGCAATGTTGCCGTCGTTGATCGCGTCAATACGACACTGGCCGTCTGGATGGGAACGACCATGGCCTGCGCGCAATGTCACACCCACAAGTACGATCCGATCACGCAAAAGGATTATTTCGAGGTGTTCGCGATTTTTAACGGCAGTGCCGATGCGGATCAACGCGACGAGTCGCCATTGATAGACGTCGTCACCCCCGAGTTTGCGCAGCAGAAAGCTGCGAAGGCTGAACAAGTCAGGAATCTCCGGCAACGCCTTGATCATCCTGGTGCGGAGATCCAAGAGGCATTCGATCAATGGCGGAGCACCGCTCTGACCGCCGGTCCGGAATGGACACCGCTTCATCCAACCGCCGTGGAGGCCACTTCCGGCGCTACGTTTGCCGTGCTCGACGATCACTCGATTCTAGTGTCAGGGGATCAATCGAATGCTGACACTTATACCATCACCACACCTGCAACGGTCAATGCCATCACCGCCTTGCGGGTCGAGGCAATCCCGGACCCGAGCCTCAGTGGCGGCAATGGCCCGGGCCGCAATGGCAACTTTGTCCTCAATGAAATCGAGGTCAGTGAAGCTGCGGACAAACCAGTTCCGCTGACCGGTCAGTTCGTCAGAATCGACTTGAAAGGCGACAACAAAATGATCCATGTCGCCGAAGTCGAAGTTTTCTCGGGGGACACTAACATTGCCCGCAATGGCAAGGCGACGCAATCGAGCACGTATCTGAATGCCGGTGCCGGCCTGGCCATTGATGGCGATACCAATGGCAACTATGAAGGCAATTCTGTCACGCACACAGCGGCAGATGGAAAGGATCCCTGGTGGGAAGTCGATCTGGGCGCAGAGTTCCCGGTCAATCGGGTGGCGATCTGGAATCGCACGGACAATAACCTGCAATCCCGGCTGGATGGATACACGCTGACTGTCTTCAGTGCGGATCGTAAGCCCGTCTGGACGCAGGCTTTTGCTACCGCACCTGAGGCATCCGCAGCCGTGGCCCTGGATGGCCCGCGCAAGGTGCTCCTGCAGAATGCCACCGCCACCTATTCGCAGGACAAGTTTGCCGTAGCCCAGGCAATCGACGGCGACGCTGGCGAGCAGTCTGGCTGGGCAGTGGGCGGGCAGCTCGGCAGACCGCATGCCGCAGTGTTCGAGACAGTCACCCCTGCGGCGACAGAAGCCGGATCGACCCTGACATTTGTCCTGAAGCAAACGTATGGCGAGCACGCACTCGGGCGGTTCAGGCTCTCGGCAACCAGCGCGCCGCTGCCCGTGCGGGAGATCCCGATGAACATCGCTGCGACGCTGGCCAAAACGGATGCCGAGCGCACTGCGGAGGAAGCCAAAGCTTTGTTCGATTACTTTTCGCAGATCGAGCCATCGTTGCAGGCGCTGCACGCCCAGCTGGTGCAGATGGAGAAGGAACTCGCGGAAATGAAGCCGCCGACAACCGTTCCCGTCATGCGCGAACTCCCGGAATCCGAGCGACGCAAAACGCACGTACAATTGCGGGGCAATTACCTGGTGCACGGTGAAGAAGTGCGTCCCGGCTTGCCGGACGATCTGCACGCTGCGACCAAAATCGACGGTGAGCCGAATCGGCTTGATCTTGCGAATTGGCTGGTCGAACCGACGAACCCGCTAACGGCAAGGGTGACCGCAAACCGCTTCTGGGAAAGCATCTTCGGCATCGGACTGGTCAGCACCAGTGAAGAGTTCGGTTCACAGGGTGAGCCACCATCCCACCCGGAGTTGCTGGATTGGATGGCACGGGAGTTGATCCGCACCAAGTGGGACACCAAGAACTTTCTGAAAATGTTAGTGATGTCTGCAGCCTATAGGCAGTCGTCGGCCGTCACGCCTGAACTGACCGAGCGCGACCCGCAGAATCGGCTGCTCGCCCGCGGCCCGCGGTTCCGTGTGTCCGCCGAGATGGTGCGCGATCAAACATTGTTCGCGGCCGGGCTGCTCAGTGAAAGAGTTTACGGCCCGCCCGTGCGTCCGCCACAGCCTCAGAGCGGCCTCAGCGCAGCCTTCGGCGGCGGTATTGACTGGCAGACAAGCGGCGGCGAAGACAAGTTCCGGCGAGGAATCTACACCAGCTGGCGGCGCTCCAATCCTTACCCATCGATGACCACCTTCGACGCGCCGACTCGCGAAGTCTGCATCATCCGACGGGATCGCACCAACACGCCGCTGCAGGCATTGGTCACTCTGAATGACCCGGTCTACATGGAGGCAGCCCAGGCGCTCGCGCGCAGACTGGTGGCACTCAAGAAACCGATCGATGCCACCATTGATGCTGCCTACTTGACCTGCCTGTCCCGCAGTGCCACCGAGCGTGAACGGAGTGCCATAAAGAACCTTCTCGAACGCACCAAAGCACGCCTCGCCAACGAACCCGAGCGGGCGATGCAACTGGCCACAGATCCTCTCGGCGCGGCACCTGCGGGCACGGACATCGCAGAACTCGCAGCGTGGTCCGTTGCCAGCAATGTCATCCTGAATCTCGACGAATTTTTCCTCAAGCGTTAGCCTGTATCCGCCGTCATGAACCTGCACCTGCACCCTTACAATCAACACCTTCAGCACCGCACCCGTCGTCACTTCCTGCGGGATTCGATGGCAGGAGTGGGATCCATTGCTTTAGCATCGTTGTTAGGCGAATCGCGCGCCGCAGTCGTCGATCCGATGGCGATGAGAAAGAGCCACACGAAGGGCAAGGCAAAGCGGGTGATCTACCTGCATCTTACCGGTTCTCCACCGCATCTTGATCTCTGGGACTACAAGCCGGAGCTGGTTAAACGCACTGGTCAGGACTGTCCAGATGAGTTTGTCAAAGGCAAGAGCTTCGCCTTCACCCAGGGCACGCCGAAGCTTCTGGGCACCCCGCGGACATTCTCCCGGTACGGACAGGATGGACTTTGGCTCTCCGATGCGATTCCCAATCTGCATGGTGTTGCAGATGAGTTGTGTGTCATCAATTCGATGAATACCGACCAGTTCAATCACGCCCCGGCGGAACTGTTCGTCTACACCGGCTCGCCGCGTCCAGGGCGTCCATCGCTGGGAGCCTGGGCGACGTATGGGTTGGGATCTGAAAATGCGAACCTGCCGGGATTCGTAGTGCTGATCTCCAGCGGTGTGCAGCCGAACGGCGGCAAGAATTCATTCGGCAGCGGCTTCCTGCCATCCGTTTATCAGGGAGTGCAGTGCCGGTCGAAGGGCGACCCCGTTCTCTACGCCTCTGATCCCAAGGGCTTCGATCGTGCACTGCGCCGCGATAGCCTCGACACCCTGCGCGATCTCAATGAAATGCAGGCACAGGAACTGGGGCACCCGGACACGTTGACCCGGATTGCCCAGTACGAGCTGGCATTCCGCATGCAGATGTCAGTACCAGAGGTCATGGACATTTCAAAAGAAAAGCAACACACGCTCGAAGCCTACGGTGCCGAGCCGGGTGCCGGAAGCTTCGCCAACAATTGCCTCCTTGCCCGTCGTCTGGTCGAGCAGGGTGTCCGCTACGTGCAGTTGTTCGACTGGGGCTGGGATTTTCACGGCACTGGCCCCAGTGAAGACATCCGCGACGGCCTCACCAACAAGTGCGCAACCATGGAGAAACCCGTTGCAGCACTCATCAAAGACCTGCGCCAGCGCGGCTTGCTCGAGGATACGCTCATCATCCTCGGTGGCGAATTCGGCCGCACTCCATTCCGCGAAGGCCGTACAGCAAAGGGCAGCATCCTCGGTCGCGATCACTTCCCCGACTGCTACTCGATGGTGCTCGCCGGCGCCGGAATCAAAGGCGGCCAGGCATACGGTGCCTCCGACGAACTCGGCTTTTCGGTCGCCAGCGACAAAGTTCACGTCCACGACCTGCAAGCCACCATTCTGCACCTGTTAGGATTCGACCACGAACACCTCACCTACCGCTTCCAGGGCCGCGACTACCGCCTGACCGACGTCCACGGCAAAGTCGTGGAGGGCGTTCTCGCAT
>JAQCER010000395.1 GCA_027618625.1 Verrucomicrobiota bacterium | reverse complement strand
CGCCACACTTAATTTATCGAACGTCCGGAAGGCTTGCGCCTGCCGGTGAACAACCATACTGTCTCGGCAGAGAAACCAAACCATGAAGAAAGACAAAGATCTTCAGGAATTGATCCCAGAGAGTCATCGAGACGTCGTCGAAGCAGTCCCGCGTGGATTTCCGAAATCTGCCGTTATCGGAGCGCTATTAATGGGTGCGCTAGCCGGATCACTCTGGACATACATCGTGCCACAATCGATAGCGGGCGGCATCTTGGCAACACTCGTTGTGGGGCATTTCATCTACAAATACAGGAGCGACAAAGCGTTCGATAAACGGATGGAGGCTCTGAAAGCGCGAGGAATGGAGTGGAAGGGCGACGCCGACTCGTGAGGATTACAAACCAAAATCAAATCGCCGAATCGGGTAGGCGGGAGATTTTAGCTCCCGCCCCCCACACCACCGGCCATACGGGTCCGTAGCACGGCGGTTCCGAAACGTCACCTGTCACCTCACTTTGAGGTGACGAACGTCCGCCGCCTCTCCTTGCGGAACAGCGGCGCTTTCGCACGGGCTCTCTTTCTCTGCCCGGCTCCGATTCCCTCGCCTGATTTCCCTGTCGGGACCAACGGCGTGGGAGGGATGGCCGGGTCGGCCCATCGTATCGGTTCGGCCCTTCCCGGATCGCGCTGGCGGGTTGCCTAGTTTAAACGGGCGTATTCCAGCCCCCCGGTTCTCGATCGCGGTACTATGACCTCTGCTGACTTCTCGACCATCACCCAACGCATTTCTGCGCACGGCGCTGCCGCTCTCGCGGCCGCGTGCGGTCGAGATCTCCCCAGGTAAGGACGCAGTCCTCCACCGCACAACCGCTACATTTACCTCCACAGCTAAACCGGTATGTAGTTCTTGTTCATCGGCTCACGGTTTTATCCCCGAGGGCTCTGCGGTCAGGCTGCGCGTTTTAGGGTGCGCTCCGCGCTTGGCAGTCGCCTAGCCTTCCTCCCACGGTCGGTCGCCCTTCCGCAGTTGGCTTCAGCTGGTGTATTTCTTATTGTTTTTGGCATTTTACGGTTCTTACACAGAGGACTTGAACCTCTTTAGGACTGCGCCCATGCTGGGCACACACAAGGCGTGGCTACCAACAGGCTGCCCGCCGCGAGCCGAAAGCGACATGACTACTCAACCATCAACCTTGAAATTGAAGCGCGCCCTCAGGCAGCCTGTGGCAGCACTCTGACGTTCGGTGAAGAAGCCAAATCACATGAAACCCAACCTCGCTTGGATCGTATTTCTAGTCGGGGCAGCCTACCTCCTCATTTCCTTTGAAGCGTCGCAGAACGGATCGATCCACTTGAACTTCCTTGAGCCTCTAGCAGGGATTGGAGCCGCAGCTCTGCTCTTCAAGTCCGCAAGGAGGCCGCTCCTCTTGATCGCAGGATACTGGCTGGCGATCGTTGGCTCAGTTATGGTTTCGTCGGAGCTTGCGGCCTTGTTGAACATCGATCCCCACGCGGCAACTTCTTCGGACGCCTATTGGGTAATTGTTCCGATAGGAAACGTCGCCCTTGGGATGTGGATACTTCTTTGCTGCGGGCGCACCCGGAACATCAACACCGAACAAGGGTAGCCGGGAGGTTTTAACTCCCGGCCCCCACACCCACACCACCGGCCATACGGATCCGTAGCACGGCGGTTCCTACATGCCACCTGTTACCCTGACTTCACTTTCGGTCCGTTCGGGTAACGGATGGACACCCACTGTTTCTCCAGGCTTGGCACGCCCTGTTCTGCCAGCCACGCGTCTGTCATCGCACGTTGCACGATCGAGTCATCGCACGTTGCACGATCGAGTTGTGGCTCATGCGCCAATGGCCTTTTCTACTGCGGCTCGCCTTGTGGACCTCGGCGCGCCCGATCCCCAGTTTCAGCAGCTTGCGCCGGCGCGTCCTCGGCCTGCCCCACTGTTTCCAGTAGTACAGCCTGATGCGCCTGCGAACCCACCTGTCTAGCTCACGCGCCTCGCCGAACGCGACGCCCGGCTCGTAGTAGTTGAACGCACCTCGGACATAGGCAGCCAGCTCGGCGATCACTGACTTCGGCGAGTGTCCCCGCGTCCGCCTCGTGATCAGCTTCACCTTCGCCTTGAACTTCTTCATGTCTGAGAGGGGTCTGTACCTCACCATCTTACCAATGCGTAAAACTCGTAAATTCTTGCTTGGGCTTGACCGGTCTGAGGGGGCGCTTGGCTACTGGGAGCCAGGTGGGTGCATGTCGTTTCTCGCATGGCGGGGCAGGAGATTCTTTTTGAGGATCAGGATCAGGATAAGGAGACGTTTCATAAGATCCTGTTCAAGCAGCTCAAGTTCAGCGGGCTGCGGGTGATCGCCTGGTGTTTCATGGGCAACCATTTCCATCTCCTGTTGGAAATTCCTGACCGGGAGACTGCCTTGGCTGGTCTCAGCGAGGAGGACGTCATCGGCAGGCTTTCTTGCTTCTCGGAGGAACTCTCGACGAAACTGCTGCTCGGTGAGGTGGCTGATTGCCGGCGCTCGGGTAATGTGGCTGGGCTGACGCGGATTGCTGAGAAGGTCGGCAAGCGGCTGTTCGACCTTTCGATGTTTATGAAGGAGCTGAAATTGAAGATGACGCTCGCTTTCAATTTTACGCACGGCCGCAAGGGAACTCTATGGGAGGGGCGATTCAAGAGCTTGGTGGTAGCAGGTGAAGAGACCGTGCGTGCGGTGGCTGCCTACATCGATCTCAATCCGATCCGCGCGGGTCTGGTGAAGCAGCCTGAGGACTACCGCTGGTGCAGCTATGCGGCGGCGGTCGGCGGGATGCGCTTGGCGCGTTCCGGGATCGTGTCGGCGATTTCCTATGAGAAGAAAATCACTTGGAAGCAGGCGCTGGAGCGCTACCGAAAGTTCGTGTATGGCGTCGGGCAGGAGGTGAAGGGTGGTGCGACGCCGGATGGCTATGAGAAGTCGAAAGGTGGATTCTCACAACGGGAGATCGAGGCGGTATGGGCTGAGGGCGGGAAGCTGACCATCGCTCAAGTTTTGCGCTGCCGTGTGCGGTATTTTACTGACGGGGTCGTGTTGGGTAGCCAGGTCGGGAAGCAACGGTCATCGTTCCGCGTTCTGTTTCACCTTGCCGATGACGAGGTGCGGGTTCTTGCGATCCGTAGGCCGGCACAGAATTTTCTAACCCCCGACGACTTGGACTGATTCAGAAATCGGAATTGTCCGACCTCTCATCTCAAGGAGCTCAACCCGGCGCCTGAATTGCATTCTCTTTCCGAAATCCAAGGAACATCAAACCACCCAGCTCCGCCCCACCGACACTCTTCGCCGTTCCACGACGCCCCTCCTCAGTGCCCTCTCCCCAAGAGCTTAGGAACCCTCTCCCACCGAGCGCGATTCCTTCAGTGAAGTAAGTCACCCGGCAACGCAGCACCTGCGCCAAGGTCAACTTGCCGCCCGCCTTCCAAACTGCCTCTATCTCCTTCTGCGTGAAGCCAGGCCGCGAACGGGTTTTCCCATCCGGCGTCACCCCGCCGATCTCTTCCGCCCCGGCACCGAAAAGCAGTTTCCGATACCCCGCTCCAACAGAACGCCAGGTCGCCTTCTTCGCCGCCCCGAAACACACTCCAATCCCCTGCCGCGCCGCCAGATTCCCCGCTACCGCCGCTGCATAGCTGCACCAGCGGTAGTGCTTCGGATCCTCCACGATCCCAGCACGCACTGGATTCAAATCGATGTAAGCAGCCACCGCCAACAATCCGCTCAGTCCATCCGCCGAATAACCACCGGTTCCCTCAACCAGTACACTGCGAAATCGATCTTCCCACAGGGTTCCAGTCCGACCATGGGTCAGATTGAACCAGGCGGAAAACTTCTGCTTCACCTCCTTCATGAAAGAAGACAGATCAAACAGACGGTTCCGCACCCGCCCAGCCAGCTCAGTCACCAGATGCTCGCAACCATTGCCGCGCCACATCTTCACGTTTCCAAGCAACTGGTTGGTGTATTTCTCCTCAGAGAGCACACCCAGCCGCGCAATAAAATCCTCCTCCGTCCAACCAGCCAAGGCAGTCTCCTTATCCGGCACTCGCAACAGTAGATGGAAATGATTCCCCATCACACACCAAGATAGCAACTCCAGCCCACTGAACTCGAGCTGCTTGCGCACAATCTTCAAAAACCTCTCCTTCTCCACATCCCCAAAAACCAGCTCTCGATTCACCACCCGAGAAATTGCGTGGTAACAGTTGTTTTGCGGGGAATCCCCAAGAAGATCAGAACGTAATCGTCTCATTCAAGCAGAATACCAGGCTGATTCTCTTCTGTCAAGTGTCTGACACTAATTATTATGCGGGTGATATTTTCATGTCGGATTCTCAGTCGGTACCGGATGATGGGGTAGATGGATGAATCCAATCAAACACGGCGCGATTCAGAGTTGCTCGCGAATTTTGTCTCCCACCGGGACGAGGACTCTTTCGAGGCGCTGGTGGACAAGTACTTGCCGCTGGTTCTGGGAGTTGCGATCCGTCGGACGGGCAGTCGTGCCATTGCGGAGGAGATTGCCCAGAATGTGTTCACTCTGCTGGCACAGAAGGCGAGACGGTTGAGATCGCACCCTACGATCGGTGGCTGGTTGATGAAAACAACGGCCTTCGAGTCGATGCGGGCAAATG
>JAQCER010000394.1 GCA_027618625.1 Verrucomicrobiota bacterium | reverse complement strand
CATGGTGAAGACGAACTGGCGGTGGGGAACGGGCTTGCAGAGGGTTTCGGCGATCCAGTCGCCGGTGGCGTTGACGCGGCGCTGGTGGCAGGCAGGGCAGATGTGGCAGATGTGGCGACTCTTGCAGATGAAGGCGAGGAGTCGCTCGTGGCCGCAGTCGGGATTCGGGCACTGAAGCCGGGTGAAACCAGCGGAGAGGTCGCCGCATTTTTAGAAGTCGTTTACCTCTTGCAGAAGCCTTTCTGCGGCACCTCACATTGATTTTGGGCTGATGCTGGAACCCCTCGGTGCGGATAACGCCAGTATTTGGTTCCAAGACGAACGAATCACTGCTTCGAAAGGGAATAGGCTGACATTTCTGCAAGCAGCTTCTGGTAGTAGTCCCGTGCCCGGTTGAGGCGCTCGTGGATGCCTTTGGCGCGGGCATCACTGGCTGGAGTGAATTCGCGGGCGATGGTTGCGATGGACTCCAGCTGTCTTCTGATCACATCCGGGCCGCGATCGGGGCACCATGTGGGACGATCGTCGACCTTCACGTAAATAGGGCTGCTGTGCGCAAGTGCGTTGTTGTCGCACACGGCACCCACCACCAGCCATTGGCTCTGGTCGATGGGTTGTTCCATGTCGATGACGAGCGAAGGATCATTGCCAGGGTTGACGACTTCAAGCAGGACACCTTTGTTGCCGACGAGCGTTAGTGACGTCGGGATGCCAATGGCGGGGTTACTGAGGACACGCGCTTTGATGCTAACCTTGTCGCCAGCTTTTCTCGCCAGCTCTGATCCAGCAAGCTGGTCGTCGATGGTGAATTCAAGCGCCGGCCCATTGCTGACAAAAGTATGACCTGCCTTGAGATTCTGGAACCAGGAATCGATGTCAAGTGACTGGCCACAGTGAACAAACGTGCGCACTTCACCAACGGTCGATCCCCAGGGCGCGTCGCTCCCGGCGGCGGCGGTGAGTTGAAAACCAAGGTTGAGGTAATCGTAGTAGTCGATGGCGTTAATCTTGCTGAACTGCAGGAGTTCGATGAAGTCGAGTCCACCTGTGGTCACGTACCAGGGGAATCCCCTGGGCAGGTCGCAGCCGTTCCATGAGAAATGGGCAAAGCCGACCAGCGCTCCGCGTTGCTCATGGATGCGCTTGAATGCGAGATCGTAAAAGTCGTAGGTGGCAAGGTCGCGGGCCAGTGCCCTTGTATTGAGACCAATGATGTGGCCGAACGTGCTGCGCGGTTCCTCCTGTCCAGAAGCCAGCCAGTAGTCGCCGTCATGCACTCTAAATTTTTCACCAAAGCCTGCCTGTTTGAAGTCGGTGCCCTGGTGGTGGCCCATTTCAAGAGCGTTGACGACGTGAAGATCACAGGCGCGCGCATAGTGGAGTAAAAACTGACGATGGCTGTCCTTCAGGGTTGGGTGATGCACGTGCACATCTCCTGACCACCAGCCATTTGCGGGAAGATTGATCCAGCGTTCGAGTTCAATCTGCAACTTTAGTTCGCTTTCACCGGCGATCGTGATTGTCTTGACCACTGGGATGTGTTCGAGTCCGCGATCCACCGCAATACGCCATTCGCTAGCAGGCAGCTGAATGGAGAAGTCGCCGGACGTCTGGTACATGACCGGTTCCTTCCAGTAAGGGATCGAGGGAAGCTGATCGTAGACGTAACTTCGGTCGTCATTGTTGCCGATTCCCTGCATCTTGCGAACAGGGCCTATCCAATTGGGATCAGGATCGAACTCGACGCCAGTGTAGAATTCTCGGGTGGATGACGGTGAGGTCATGACTCTTCCATCGGGAGGCAATCGAACCTGGCCGTCGGCTCCAGTGATGCACACCATCGCAGGGGTGACGCGAGACGTTTCGGCATCAAGCAATCGGACTTGCACGTTGGCGGCATGAAGGCAGGACAACGGCAGGAGGAGCTGGACTGCAGTGATGATAGCGTGAACGAATTGGAATGTGGCTTTCATCTTCATGGCTCAGGGTGATGACGTGCATGGATCTTCCAAGGGTGGGTCAGGCGCGTGTGGATAGTTGGCTGGTTGATAGCGAATCGCCAATTCGGGAGTTTCCAGTTTCTTCTGATCCTGGATCCGTGAGGTGAGTGCCCGATCGAGAATGCCGCTGGTGAGTAACGTGCGTTCGACGGGATAGGTGGGGCGACCGGTGTGGATCATGCATTCGATCCCTTTGAGCAGCCAGGCGAAGTGCGGATGACGGGGCTCTGCCCGTTCGTCAAAACGTGTTGCCAGTAAGCTGCTCTTTTCTGTGAGCTTCAGCGCAACGGATGTTCCGCGAGCGTAATTGGGAAGCATGAAGATCGCCCCGGTCAGGCCATCAAGATATTGAAACAGGAACAACGATGGCGCTTCGCAAAGCCGCACATCGCTGGATTGATGCGGCACGGCGGCAAGTGCCGCATCGAACAGTTCCTGCCGAACCACGCCGTCATCGAGCGCCTTCCACACTGCCTTGCCCTCAAGACACTGCACCCACTCGACTCCTGTCTCTGCGCCACGCCGCTGTTCGACATGGCATTGAAGAAACTCCAGCGCGTGACTGCCATAAATGTCCAAACCAGAGTATCCAACGCCTACCGCTGCTTCGATCTCGCAGCCTGGTGGCACAGAGATTTCAGGCGCCCGGTATCCCACTGTCATCGACGATCCCGCCATGAACGGAATCTTCATCTCCTTCGCCCTATCGAACATCCATTTCGCATCTGACCAGATCGGCCCCAGGTGTTTGTCGCTGAAAACCGGAACTACTCGACTATACTTTTGAAACGTGTCCGTGATCTCCTCAAAAAAGCGGCGTCGCGGGTAAAGATGCTGGCCCTTCTCGTTGTAAGGATAGGTGCCGTGTTCGCCAATGCTGATAACGCCATCGACGGGCACACCTTCGCTGCCAACCGTGACAGCTTGCTCGATGGAATCGAAGATTGGTACGTTGTGCTTTTTTGCCATCGTGCGGGCGAGATCTCTGTCAGTGAACTGTTCGACATACATTGCCGCCAATTTCAGTTGTGGCCCAGGTCCGCCATCCTGTTTCCAGCCTTCAAGTATCTTTCCTATCAGGACGTCGGCATGCAGCCCGCTCTCATAGGCCGTCAATATCGCGGCGACGGACTTTGTTTTGTCAGCTTTAGAGTCTTGCCCAAGCGTCGAGCGAGAGAATCGAAGCGACATTGCAGTCGCCGTAGCGCCAGCCAGCACTTCTCGTCTCGTGAAGTTTCTATTCGTCCTCATTAGATTAGTCAAAAATATTGCCACGCCGATACGGGTATCGCGCCTTAATCCGAACCGCCAGGTTCATTCAACTAGAATGTCCGGGCGGCGCTCCTTTCGGGTGCGGTGTTTCATGTCGCCGAGCCAGGGCTGGAGGAATTGTTGATCGAGGTCGATTTCAGTAATGGCGATGGGCTGGTCGATACTGGCTTCGGCAACGACGTTGCCGGTTGGGTCGACGACGAATGAACGCATGTCATAGCTTGAGGAGGCAAGGAAGACATGATTCTCGATCGCGCGTGCCTTTGCCAGAACTTCGTTGCCTCCCCAAATGGGAAGCAGCAGGATTTCTGCACCTTTGAGTGCCATGGCGCGTGCGGGGTCGGGAAACTGGACATCCCAGCAAATCATGATACCTACCCTGCCGAAGTCCGTTTCGAATACGGGGTAGCTATCGCCCGGCGTGATTCCGGCCTCCCATTCTTCGCGGGGAAGGTGGGTTTTGCGGTAAGTGCCAGCGACCTTGCCGCTGCGATCCAGGAGCACGGCTGTGTTGTACACGATCTTGTCGGCGCGTTCGTAGATGCCCGCGACGATGTAACATTGCTGCGCGGCGGCCAGTTTCCCGAGCGATTCTGTCGTTGGCCCGGGAATCGATTCCGCGACCTCCACGTAGGTGAGGGGATTCCCCACGGTCGTGATCCCTTCAGGTAAACAGATCAGGTCAGGGTTCTGATCGGCAGCTTGTTCGATCAGATCGGCGAACTGCGCGACGCTTGCTGCGGCACTCGTGGTCTGGCTGGGGCGGTGGTGGATCGTCGCGATGCGCGCCGTGCGGTGATCGGTTTTTGGAAGCAATGTTAGACTGACATCGTCCCACCATACCTGACCTTCTGAGAATCCGAATCCCAACTGAATCTCGACCTGAGTGGCGCCGGTTGGAGCAGGTGCGGTGTATTCCACTTTGCTCCATCCCGCGATCTCTACATCTTTAAGTGCCGTTGCAAAATCCGGTGGGCGAGCCTGCCCTCCGTCTTCATTTTTCCAGAGCAATCGAGGAATGACGGAGCGGTGGGCATTGCTGACTCCCTGGGTGCGATACCAGGCTTCGAATCGATAGATGGCTCCGGGGGTGATATCGGGAACGTCGACTTTCCAGGCGCCAAAGCTCACATTGTTGCCTTCGGCGCGGATATGGAGTGCCCCTGATGTATTCCTGCCGACCTGATCGTCCCATTCAAACTTCGGCGCAATCTCGGCGCGTGGTGACCAAGTCTGCCAGGGGTGCGTGCCGCTGTCCGAAAAATCGTCTGCAAAAGTTGCGATCGAATCTTCGGCTACAACGAATGGTGCGATGCCGAGGCTTGCAGCGAGAATCGAAACAAGAATCGTCGACCTCATGGGATGGGATGGAATGGGATGGGATGGGATGGGAGCGAGACTCGCGTTATCGCG
>JAQCER010000393.1 GCA_027618625.1 Verrucomicrobiota bacterium | reverse complement strand
CGCTGCCGGGCGCATGGCGAGGTTGGTGATGCCAATCTGAATGCCACCGAGAAACCATCCGGCGAAGGCAACGATGAGAATCAGGATACGGGCACCCGCACTGAGGGAGGACTTCTGCATACTTGCGATTTCCCTTACAGACCGTAGGCGGCGTTGGCAAGTCTTGCCTCAGGAGCGCAAAGATCCCAACATCCTGAAGATGATCGAAACTGAATCAGACCCGAATGTCGCGAGTATTGGCGTCGGTGTGCTTGGCGCCACCGGTTACGTCGGAACGCCCTATCGCGCCGAGCTGCGCGAGTGCCCAGGAGTGAGAATCGTCGCGCTCTGTGCGCGTCGTCGCGACTTGCTCGAAGCGGCCGCTAATGTGGATGGAGCCGAGCTGGCAACGACGGATTGGCGAGCGGTTGTCAATCACCCGGCCGTGAATTACGTCGTCGTGGCCACACCGGACGCATTGCACCGGGAGGCGGTTTTGGCCACGGCAGCCGCGGGCAAGCACTTGTTTTGCGAAAAACCTGTGGGCAAAGATGCCTGGGAGGCGCGTGAAATGTTGAATGCAGTGGCCGGCGCGCAAAACCTGGCGCACTTTGTTCCGTTTTGGACACGCTGGTCCCCAGCGTTCGTCCAGGCCAGGAATTTGATAAAGAGTGGCGCCATTGGTGATACGAAGGTGGTCGTCTACCGTTGGTTCAATCCACGCCCGGCGCACATGGCGTTGACATGGCGGGATAACCCCGCGCTGTCGTCAGGCGGAACCATTCCCGACGTCGGTTCCCATGCCTACGATACCATCCGGTGGATTCTCGGGGAGGATGCCCGGCGCGTCCTTACACATGCAGAAACGATCACGCCCGGCAAAGTCGATCTGGGGAACGTGAATCTAACCGAAGCGCTTGAGTGCCGGGCCGATACAGGGCTGAAGGTGCGAAAAGGCGGGACAGCAGACTACGCGAACATCTCTATCGAGTTTGAATCTGGAATCGTTGGCTCCATGGTGCTGTCCCATGCGACCTACCTGCGCCGCGGCCTGGCACCCGAACTGGAGTTTCATGGAAGCGACGGCTCGGTCGCGGTCGATCGCGTTCACGGCCGCGTCAGTCTCATGCGACCAGACGGAAAAACGGAAGCTGTGGCGGATGTTCCCGCGGGCGGATTCGATCTCGGCAACCGCTTTGAGCAGTGGGTGATTCCCGGGCTTCGCGCGGTCATGGCCGGAGCGCGCCAGGAATCCCTCAAGTTGCCAAACCTGCGCGACGGTTGGAGCGTCCAACTGTTCACCGATGCTGCGCTCGAGTCCGTGCGGCGCTTAACCTGGGTGGAGCTGGAAGAAATAGCCGCCCGTTAGGTTAGGTATCTTCGTTGTTGGCAATCCCGGACTACGCGATGATGTCATGGACGACGTTACCATGCACGTTCTCGGTCAGCGAGGCGTCCCCGACGCGATCACGGCAGCTCACCCTCGTCGAGCAGCGGCAGGCCATGCCAGATTTTGTAAGTGTTGCTCCCGGACTGCAACGATTGAAAAGGGCCGGGCAGCGCCGTTCCGTCCTGAGGCACCGTCTTTCCGTCAAAATCGCGATCCATCCGTGGGTGCGGTGTCGACCCCATCGTTCCCAGATCGAAGGGAACGGTGAGCTGAAGTTCGAGCGTGGACGGATCATAGGAAACGACGATCCCCTCGCGGGTGATGCTCTTGGTATCATTCTGTTGGCCATGTTTGGCCCAGAAGGCACGCCACTCGCTCAACGTAAGCGCCACTTTGCCGCCCCCGGGAACAGCGGCAGGGGCACGGCTGGGCAGATCGCGTTGCACCATCTCGAAGAAGGCGGCTGGCTCCCATGGCGATGGTTCGTCGGAGGCTCGGTTGATAACAAATGCGCGCGCTTCTTCGGTGGTGTCGTAGACATTGTGGTTGATGCGCTGCGGGCCGGATTTGTGCGCCGGATAGTTGATGTCGAGCATCACCTTGTGGTTGATGAACAGATTGTTGAAAAGCGAGTGATAGCCCGTCCTGGTTCTTTCGGTCGCCTGGTGGATGTAGCAGCCTTGACCGTATTTGGCATCACCCGGGCTGTTGGCGAAGAGATTGTGCAAGACGGTCGAACCGGAAGCATCATGCACGTAGAACTGGATGTCATTTCCGATGGAGATATTCTGAGTGACAAAGACGGAGTCATACTTGTAGTCGCTCATTTCGAGGAAAATGCCCCGCGCTCCATTGTTCACGATGACATTCCGTGTCACGTGCGTGCCGTGAAACTGATTGTCGAGCCAGATGCCTTCGCTCCGCGGGCTGTCGGCGACGTAGTTGCGCTCGATGAGACCGTCCCTGATGTAATGGCATTTGATGCCACCGTGCTCGTAGCGCTTTTCGCCAACAAATCCCAGAGTGTTGTTTCTCAAGATCACGTTGCCGCGAATGACCATGTTGGTGCTGGTGGAGCCGATGATCCCGGCCGCGCCGTTGTCGACAATGTAGTTGTTCTCAATTCGATTGTCCTGCCCGAGCGGTGCGCCTCCGATGGTTTGCGGATTCCGCTCGTTGTCATTGCCGCCCGAGCCGACATCCATAGCCACGGTATTGGCATAGCGGATCAGGTTGTTCCTGACGATCCAGTGGTGCCCGCCGCGCAATCCGAGGGCGCCGGCCTGGGCCCATTTCTTCGTCTTCCAGAAGTTTGTCGGGTATTGATTGCCGCAGTGCTCGATGACGAAGCCCTCGACCACGATGTGGCCAAGCCCGCGAATGTGTGGGGCGAAGACACGACGTCGTGTGGTGATCTCGACCCGCTGCCCGGATGGATCGAGTTGGCCAAAGTTGACGTGAATGCGGCCGGTCTCGTGTGCCACGGCCCATCGCACGGGTGCGTCCTTTACTTCCTCAACAAATGGACGCTGCTCCCAGGGCTTGCCGTTGACGATGACTTGCCCGGACGTGTAGCTGAAATCGGGATCACCGACGCCGTAGCGTTCGAACTCGGGCTGGCCATCGCGCTTGTGCGGAGTCGACGCCAAGGGGACGAGAAAGGGATTCGCCTCGTCGGCATAGACGTCGTCATTGAAGATCGTGGCCTCTGGAACCGCTGAGTAGTGGCCGTCTCCATGGTGCTGCCAATCCGGTGTCCAAGCTTCCGATCCTCGAATGAAAACCGTGCCCAACGATTCGGCGTGGTAGGTGATGGGCCGTCCTGGCTCACCGCCACGCGGTGGCGTCACCCGTTCCCGATAAACCCCTGGCCGAACGAGAATGGTGTCGCCGGGCATCGCGACCTCAGCCGCGCGGGAGAGGGTGCGAAACGGCGCCGTGTCAGAGCCCTCGCCATCGTCGGAACCATCCGTTGCAACCACGATGGTTCGGGCATCGAGAGGCAACGCAAAAACCGCGAAGGCGATTAAGACGAGAGCGAGTGTAGAGGAGAGGATAGTCAACGGTGCCTTCATCTTGCTGCACTGCTCCGCCATTGTCCCGAATTTTCCTGTTGCTCAATTGACTTCGGTAAATTCGGTAAATGGAATCAGCCGCGATCCTAGCAGGAATCCTTTCAGCAGAAGAGTCCCGAAGCCCTACGCCAACACTCCGGAACGAACCTTCCGTGGACGTGGACGTTGCACGCCCCTCCAACTCCGCCTGACAGGCGCTGCGGATGGCAGTGTGAATGATATGGTTTTAAGGGAGGACAATATTCATTTAGAATTCTCGGGAAAGTTGAGAATGCCCATGCCCAAAGTAAGGCTCCATCCACTGCGCTGGTTTGCCTCGGCACGTAGCCCACAGACAGCGAAGTCGCGCCATGCTGCCAGACTAGGAAACGAGATCCAAGGGCCCCCCTTCGCAGAATTTGGCCATTCCAAAGGTATCGATCCGATTTCCCATGGCATGTGCGATGGCGAGCCATAGACGATTGTGCGGAACGCCTTCGAACTGAAGTGAGCGTCCCATGTTGAATCCGGCACCACCGCCGAGGAGGACGAATGGGATGTTCTCCAGTGTGTGGGAGTTGCCTTTTCCGAGTTCGTTGACCCAGACGATGAGTGTGTTGTCGAGCATCGTGCCATCGCCTCCAGGCTCCGGCGTGTCGGCGAGCCTCTTGGTGAGGTAAGCGAGTTCGTCGGCGAACCATTTGTTGATCCGCAGCAGTTTTTCATGCGCGCTTTCGTTTTCATCCGGTTCATGGGAGAGGCCGTGGTGGCCGTCTTCGATGCCGAGCCAGCGCATGCGCGCTTGGCCAACAGAGCGCATGAATTGCAACGTCGCGACGCGAGTCATGTCGTTGGCCAGACTGTTTACCAGCAGGTCGATCTGCATGCGGCTGATTTGTGGCGTGTTGTCGTTGACCAACTCGATCTCCGGATCCAACTCGGGCTCCGGGTGTGCGAGCTCTGCAGTGCTTGAGGTTTCCAGGTCATGCTCCATCTCGCGCACGAGTGTCAGATGCTGGCCAAGGAGGGCGCGATCTTCGGCGCTGAGCTTTGAAGAAATGCGTTTCAGGCTGGCGCTGACATTATCAAGGACACTGACGACACTCGCTTTGTCTTTCATTTGACCGTAGAGCTTGCCCAGCATCTGGTAGGGATCATCGATCGGTGCTACCGGCTTGTTGGAGTCGGCATAGCTCATGCGTGTCCAAGGATCGGCACGATTCGGCACGGCGACCCCAAACTCGAGCGATCCGAAGCGGGTGCGGGTTTCGGCATTGATTTGAAA
>JAQCER010000392.1 GCA_027618625.1 Verrucomicrobiota bacterium | reverse complement strand
GCCTCGCTTTTGAGTTCGATCCCCGCACAGACGATCTGGCTCCTTCTGGATACCGAATTTCTGTGGAAGGAGCTGTCGTTGCCGGGGGTGCCGTGATGACCGGCTTTCCTGCCGACGACGCATGGCACGACGCTGAAGTTTCGTGGACGCCGAGCGGTGGGGCATCGATCTCAGTCGATGGTGAAGCCATTTTGAGCAATGTCCCGACCCCTGGGTTCACCCCATGTAGGGTCGATGGATTGGCATTTGGTTCGCGGCAACTTCGGGATACGGCCGGTGCACTCTGGATCGATGATGTGAAAATCCTGGCACCATTCGACAGAACGGACACCGACTCGGACGGCTTGATCGATGTCTGGGAGCTGCGTTACTTCGGTAATCTTTCGCACAATGCTGCCGGCGACTCAGACGTCGACACTCTTACAAACGCACAGGAATTCGCGGCGGGAACGTCACCGGTTGTATCGGATACTGATCAGGATGGCCTTTCTGACAAAGTGGAGACTGGCACGGGAACTCTGGTCAGCGCCACAAACACCGGGACCAACCCGCTTCTGCCGGATACAGATGGTGATGGCATGGCGGATGGTAAGGAACTCCGTGCGGCGGCTGGAGGGATTTTGACGGATCCCAATAAGTTCGACTCTGATGGTGACGGGCACAGCGATGGCAGGGAGCTACTGCTGGGGAATTCCCCCAATGACGCTGACGATCATCCAGACAGTTTTGCGGGGCCGGTGTATTCTTATTTCGACCGTTCCTGGAACTGGCGCATCGACCACTTGCAGGTGCAGTGGGACCGGCTCGCAGGTCTGCCGACTCCTGACATAGATGGCCGGGACGTTATTTTCCAATTTGATGTAATTAACGTCAATGTGCCTGATCTGGGGGATGCTCAAATCGGGGTTCGCTATGACAATGGACGGCTTGCCTACTTTGGGAGAGCGAGCCGCGGAATCATGGCTCTCGGGACGGGCAATGATCTGGAAGTCAGCCATTTCTTTTCCCCGGAGGATTTCAATCGCGAATCTGGATTTTCAGGTTACTCGAGGACTGACATATCTGACCGCCTGAGTCTTGATTTTAAGCTTGTGGATTGCGGTTCGATCGAAGCCTGGGCCGGGACGATGACGGTTCGGAATCAGGATACGGGAAGAGTTTTGATGATCAATGCGATGCGGAATTACCGAACCTCGCCATCGGTAGCGGATGGATCGGGGACTTGGCTTGGGCCTTTTTCCGACGCCGGAGCTACCGCAACCCGCCACAGTGGGGTTACTTTAATTCCGGGAGGGCAAGCTCCGTCCAATGATCGCGACAACGACGGGATGCTGGACAGCTTTGAACTTACCGCTGGTCTCAATCCGGACAACGCCGCTGATGCATTCCTTGATCTTGACGGTGACGGCATCGCCAATGTCGACGAGGCAATTCTCGGAACTAATCCAAAGGTTGCCGACAGCGATGGCGACGGCTGGAACGACCTTTACGAATTGACACGAGGCTACGAACCCACCAGCAGCGCATCGGTGCCACTATTCGGTTCCTTCGTGGTTCCCACCTTGGCGACGGATCTCAATGGAAATGGCCTGGATGATCTCTGGGAGACGCGAATCGGGAATTACAATCTTACGGCCGCAGGAGATTCTGATGGTGACGGAATCAGCAACGGCGACGAACTGGCGAACGGCACGGATCCATTCGTTCCCAACATTGGCGAAGGTGGCACTGCGCCCGTTGCCGTCGCCTTGGTCGATCTGCCGGAAGGCGCAGCGATCCTCTGGGATGCGCTGCCGAAGGTGCGCTACGAAGTCCTAACGTCTACCGATCTCAAGCTTTGGGAGATCACGTCGACCCTGACGGTGGCTACGGCGACACCGCTGTCGCTGATGCTGGCAGACGCCAATCCAAATGGCGAAACCTCGCTCTACTACACCGTGCAGTCGGTTACGCCTGGGCAAGGCGGCGGAGGTGGAGGTGGTGTCGTGGTGGATCCTGACTCCGATCTGGATCGGTTGTCCGATTCACAAGAGGCGTTTTTACGCAGCGATCCCGCAAGCACGACAAGTCGCGGACAATCGGCTAACGGCGCAGGCAACGTCTCGCTATCCGGCGACTACGTTGCATTTCTGGAAACGTTTTTCGGCGTGACAAGGCCGGATGGAGCGGCTGGTTCACCCGCGAAGGTGACGCGATATCAGGCCGCGCGCCTCCTTGAGCAGGCGACGTTTGGCCCCACCATGCAGGACATTGAGAGAGTGGGTGCACTGGGTGTCGAGGCGTGGATTGATGAACAGATCTCTAATCCTACAAGAACGCTGCATGAACCGGTGATAGCCGGGCTTTGGCAGGATTTCCTCTTCGGAACCCGACAGGAGCCCTTCTACAACAAGAGCATCTTCGGGCTCGAAGGGAACAATGCCACCATACCATTTATGCGCGCTGCCACGCAGGCCCCGGATCAACTCAGGCAGCGAGTGGCTTTCGCGTTGAGCCAGCTTATTGTGGTGTCTCGACAGGATGACCGTCTCAGTAAAGCACCACAGGGAATCACCAGCTACTACGATGTCCTGGTGAAAAACGGCCTTGGGAACTTCAGAGATGTCCTTTTCGAAATCGCGATGCACCCGGTCATGGGCGTCTACCTCAGCCACATTGGCAATCAGAAATCTCAATCGGAAATCAACCAGTTCCCTGACGAGAATTTCACCCGGGAGGTGATGCAATTGTTCAGTATTGGCCTCTGGGAGCTGGCACCCGATGGCCAGCGTCTTCTGGATGCTGATGGGGAACCCATCCCTTCCTACACGAACGACACCATCACTCAACTGGCCCGCGTTTTTACCGGACTTTGGTACGCCGGACGGGAATGGGGCGATGGCGGACAGTCCGATTTCCACTTCCTCAAGCCGATGGAGATGCATCCGGATCGCCATGATTTTGGTCAAAAGAGCATTTTCCCGGACCGTGGACTTCCTGGGCGACCTTCAGTAGTTTTGCCAGCTCGAACGCCTTCGGCGGAAAACGGAATCCAGGATATTCGCGATGCCGTAGGCGTGTTGTTCAATCATCCTAACACTCCACCATTCGTTTGCCGACAACTGATTCAATTTCTGGTAACGGCGAATCCGTCTCCAGCTTACGTCAAACGGGTGCAGGATGTTTTTGTCAACAATGGCAGTGGTGTTCGGGGCGATCTGGGTGCAGTGGTAAAGGCGATTCTTATGGACGACGAGGCGCGGGCTCCGCAATACGCTGTCGGAGATCCGACCTTCGGGAAGCTGAAGGAGCCCGTACTCCGTCTCACGGGATTGGCGCGAGCGTTTAATCTTGGGCGGTATGAAAAGCTGGGCTGGTGGCTGACGGACAGCTTCGAGGCAGCCGGCCGACAGGTGCCTACCTTCTCGTTTTCGGTCTTCAACTTCTACCGACCGGACTACCAGGCCCCTGGCCCTGTTCGTGACAGCAATCTGGTCAGTCCAACGTTTCAAATCACTGACGCACATTCCTCTGTGGCCCTTCCCAATTACTTCTGGGAAATCCTCAACGATGGCTTTCCGGCGAGTGCAATCCGATCCGACGAACCTTTCTTCGCCCTCGACTTCACCGGCCTGCTCCTGCTCAAGGACCATCCCGAAGCGATGGCGGACCACCTGAACCTGCTTCTTTGCGCCGGACGCATGAGCGCCAAAACGCGAGCCACACTGATTCGAGCGATCGAGCAGGTGCCCGTATCGGATCCTAACATGCGCGCAATCGTCGCCGCCTACGTCGCGATTGTTTCTCCTGAGGCCGCCATTCAACGTTGATTTACCTAATCGAGCGACATGGAATCAAAAAACCAATTTTACCAATTTTCCAATTTAAGCCGTCGGAAGTTTCTCGGAGAAGCGAGCTGCGCGGCAATAGGCTCGGCGTCCATCCTTTCCACGCTGCTGAATCTGCGGATGGCGAACAGTGCGGCGGCGGCAGATCTGATACCGGGTCAAGATTGCAAATCGCTGGTCTGCATTTTTCTCGATGGAGGGATCGATTCATTCAATCTCCTCGTTCCTCGCGACAGTGAGCGGTATGGCCAATACCAGCAATCGAGAAGCAATCTGGCACTGAGGCCGGATCAGATGATTGCATTAAACCAGGCCGCAGGAGGGGATGGCAAAGACTACTCCCTGCATGGTTCTGCTTCACCGATCGCCGAAATGTTTAATGGAACAGGTGCCTTCGCGGGAAAGCGACGGCTTTCGTTTATCGCGAATGCCGGGACTCTTGTCCAGCCGACGTCCCTTGCCCAGTATCGGTCCGCGAGTGTACGCATTCCCAGAGCCCTCTTCTCGCACCGTGACCAGGTCGAACAATGGCAGACGTCCGTTCCACAGGGGCTAGATCAGTTGACTGGCTGGGCAGGCCGCGCCGCTGACGTGCTTCATTCGACACTCAATGCGGGCAGGGCGTCGATGAGCATTTCGTACAGCGGGAACAACGTTCTCCAGACAGGAAATTCGACGTCTCAGTTCGTCGTGACTCCAGAGGGGGGGCTCAATTTTTCTGGCTCTTCCGAGACCAGCGGGCCGCAATTTTCAAAGAATCAGGCCATGCGCAACCTGATTGAGGAAAGCTACGCAAGCGTTTTTGAGCAGACACTCAGTCAGCTTACACGGGAGAGCATTGAATCGGCCGAATTCTTTGCGACAGCCTTCGCGCAAGCTCCGAAACCCGCCACAGCGTTCCCTGGC
>JAQCER010000391.1 GCA_027618625.1 Verrucomicrobiota bacterium | reverse complement strand
CTTGGCCGCTCACCTCGGTTCCATCCAGAAGGATTGGGCCGTTGGTAAATTCAAGGTTATTGTCTGCACTATCAACTTTTTCAGCAATATTGACTCCCTGTTCAGCATCCAGGTTCATCCAGGTGTCGATCTCGAATGAAATGTTTTCCGTAACCGAGGCGATACCAGCCATGCCTTCCTCGGCTGAGCCCAGCTCACCGAGCGCGGCATTGCCGTAATTGAATGACATTCCGTCCGCAGGCTCATTCGCGCCGGGGCTGTCGAAAATGGTAAGATCGAATGTAGCGGTCCAGCCGCTCGAAGAATCCGCGATCGGTGGGATCGAAAAACTGGCGAAGCCACCAGCAACACCATCCTCTGTCAGCTGGAGCTTTCCATCAACGATTTTCGCTGTTCCGCTCATCACCGTACCGTCTCCCAAATCGGTCGTGTCGTTGGCGAAGCCATCGAAATTCTGAGAATACGTTCCACCAAAGGTGGTCAGTGCAAAAGCGAGCGAAGCGAAGACGGATGAAGCTATTTGGCACTTCATACTTCTGTATATCATAAGCGTAGGGTTTTGTTAAGGGGTTGACGACCAACTGGGTCGTGCAGCGATCGTACACCGATCGAAACAATCTGGAACTGCGTTTTATCGAAAGCCCGCCACCCCGTCAAGGGCAATTTTGAAAGATTCCCCCATTTTTCGATTTCCCGATTTTCGAATACCAAATGGCTCTGCGCCGCTCTGCTCCTGCTTCGTGCAGAGGAGCGCCGATCTGGCTCGATCAGGCGTCCCAGTGTCCCAAATTCCCGGTTGCACAGCCAGACGATTACTTGCTAGGCTCGGACATGCACAAAGCGTTGCCATTTCAGTGTATTTACCGCTTTCTGTCGGGAAAAAGCGTTCGTTACCTCGTTCACCTGGCGTTAGCGACTGCGACTCTTCTGCCCGTTGGGAAGGGAGTCCTCGCCGCGCCCGTGGAAGGCCTCAAGGTGCTGCCGTTCGCCCCTGCCACCACTTCCGGTGCAGTCCCGGCAACTCTCTTTACCAAGCTGCCCCCCGAACAGTCCGGCATCGATTTCGTCAATCCTATCGACAACTCCCACCCCACCAAGCGGCTCTACCTCGGACCCTTCGCCTGTGGTGGAATCGCCATTGGTGATGTTGATGGTGACAGCGTTGCAGATGTGTATTTGACCTGCGGGCCCCGGCGCAATCGGCTGTATCGGGGACTGGGGGGATTGAAATACTCAGACGTCACCCAAACGGCCGGGGTGCCGGGCACCGAGGCCTGGACAGCTGGAGCAACGATGGTGGATATCGATGGCGACGGTGACCTCGATATTTATGTCTGCAACTATGAGGCGCCGAACCTTCTCTACGTCAATGATGGCAAAGGGAAGTTTGTCGAACGTGCGGAAGCTTTTGGTCTGGCCGTCGATGATGCCAGCCTCATGGCGGCTTTTTGTGACTATGACCTCGACGGCGATCTCGATTGCTTCGTTATGACGTGCGATTTCAAACGGGCCGGAGGGCGCCCGTCGAAGCATCCGGTCGTCAAAGAGGGTAACAGCTGGAAGGTCGCGCCAGGGTTCGAGAAGTATTATGACATCGTCCGCCGCGGCCCGGGCCAAGTGGCTTTCGTCAATGCAGGACGGGAGGACTACCTGTTTCGCAACGACGGCGCTGCCACCAACGGCCAGGTCCGGTTTACCGATGTGAGCAAGAGCGCTGGCATCTCTGGTCGCGACCGGGGAAACTCGGTCACCTGGTGGGATTACAATGAGGACGGCTTGCCGGACATCTACGTTGGGAATGACTTCAAGGATGCTGACCGCCTCTATCACAACAACGGAGACGGCACGTTCAAAGATGTCATCCGAGAGGTTGCACCACACACGCCGTGGTTCGCGATGGGCGCCGACGTCGGCGACCTCGACGGCGACGGACGCCTGGATCTTCTCGTCGCTGACATGGCAGGCACCAGTCATTATCGATCAAAGACCACGATGGGCGAGATGGGGACGAACCGGCCGTTTCTTTTGTCTGCCATTCCGCGCCAGTACATGCACAACGTTCTCTATGTCAATAAAGGAGCGAATCGCCTGGCAGACGTCTCCTTCATGGCGGGGCTGGGGTACTCGGACTGGAGTTGGGCCGTGAAAATCTCCGACTTCGACAACGACGGCCTTCCCGATGTGTTCTTTACGAATGGCGTGTCGCGGAATTTTAATAATTCGGACATCCAAAGGTCTTCAGAAGAGATCTACGACCAGACAGAATGGGACTTCTACGAATCGTATCCCACTCGGGAAGAGCAGAATCTGGCCTTCCGTAACCATGGTGCCGTCAAGTTCAAAGACGCCAGCAAGGAGTGGGGCCTCGATCACACAGGAATGAGTTACTCCTCCGCTACGGGCGACCTCGATGGCGACGGCGACCTCGAATTGATTGTTGCGAGTCTTGATGAACCAGTGATCGTCTATCGCAATGACAGTCCCGCCAGTGCGCATCGCGTCCGTGTTCGTTTAGTCGGTGCGGGTGGAAACTCGTTTGGCCTGGGCGCTCGGGTTACAGTGGTGACGGACGCCGGATCACAAGTGCAGGCACTCAACCCTGCAACAGGATTTCTTTCCTGTAATCTACCCGAACTTGCTTTTGGACTGGGAGCGAGCGCGAAGATCAGTGAGCTCACTGTGAAGTGGCAGAGCGGGCACGTTCAGGAATTTGTGAATCTTGAGGCGGACAAGGTCTACAGGATCACTGAACCAAAGGCAGCACCGCCGGGCTATCAGGCCCCGTCGAAGCCGGTGCCGATGTATGCCAACGTCGACTCGCCGAGCCTGCGGTCGATCAAACACATCGAAAAACCCTACGACGACTACGCTCGCCAGCCGCTGCTTCCGTACCAGCACTCGCTGCTCGGGCCCGGGCTTGCATGGGCAGATGTCGATGGCGATGGTGATCAGGACTTTTATCGATCCCACGCCAGTGGCACTTCAGGCCGCATCTACTTCAACGAAGGCCGGGGGAATTTTACCGACGGGGGGACGACGCCATTTG
The DNA here is from genome assembly GCA_027618625.1 of Verrucomicrobiota bacterium. Lineage (GTDB taxonomy): Bacteria > Verrucomicrobiota > Verrucomicrobiia > Verrucomicrobiales > DEV007 > JAGROY01. The sequence goes on along the minus strand of JAQCER010000391.1, from coordinate 1,689 downwards.
AAGCACACGCGAATTCAGAGGATCTCGCACCTCTGTTTTTCGATGCCGACCTCGATGGAGATCCGGACCTTTACGTAGTAAGTGGCGGTGTCGAATGCGAGCCAGGTGATCCTTTGCTCCGCGACCGGCTTTACTTGAATGATGGAACCGGAAAATTCTCGATCGCGCCCGCTGGCACGCTTCCGGATTTGCGCGACAGCGGCAGTAGTGTGGTGGCGGCGGACATCGACCGCGACGGCGACCTTGACCTCTTCGTGGGAGGACGCGTGGTTGCTGGCGCTTACCCCGAAACTCCTTCCAGTCGATTGCTGCGAAACGACTCGCAACCTGGTAAACCGAAGTTCACTGAAATCACCAGCGAGACCCAAGGCTTGGAAAAAGCAGGACTGGTGACCGGAGCCCTCTGGTCCGATGCCAACGGTGACGGATGGATCGATCTGCTGGTCGCCTGCGAATGGGGGCCGGTAAAGATTTTCCTTAACAACGGGAAAGGCAAACTGGCCGAAGCCACGGAGGCTGCAGGTCTAGCGCAACATCTGGGATGGTGGAATAGCATTTCTGGAGCGGATCTCGATGGCGATGGCGATATCGATTATGTTGCCACGAACATCGGGCTCAACACGCCGTATAAAGCGACCGTGGAGAAACCGGAAATCCTCTACTATGGCGACCTCGACGGAACTGGGAAGAAACAGCTCGTCGAGGCGAAATTTGAAAATGGAATTTGCTACCCGAGGCGCGGCTTTAGCTGCTCGAGTAGCGCCATGCCGGATCTCAGAACCAAGCTGAAGACATTTCATAATTTCGCCAGCTCGACGCTGAGTGAGATCTACACGGACACCCGGTTGAGCAAGGCCACTCGTTTCGAAGCGAATACCCTGGCATCAAGTATCCTGATCAATGACGGCAGCGCCAGGTTCGCGATGACTCCCCTTCCGAACGCTGCCCAGGTATCGCCAGCGTTCGGCGTTGTGCTTTCGGATTTCACCGGAGATGGCAACGTCGATTGCGTGCTGGGACAAAACTTCTACGGCGCTCAACCTGAAACCGGGTGGATGGATGCCGGGTTGGGCCTGCTGCTTCGTGGTCGAGGCGATGGCACCTTCGACCCAGTGGAGGCGGGCGAAAGCGGAATCTTTGTCCCTGACGCAGGCATGGCAGCGACGACCGTGGACCTCAATGGAGATGGGCGACCGGAAATTGCCTTCGCCGAAAACAGCGGACGCATCAGGGTATTCAGTGAGCCCGGCGCCGAGAAGGCGAAGAATCGGATCCTTGCTGTGAGCCTGGCGGCCCCCGGAGCAAGTGGATTCGAAAGTGCTGGCGCACGAGTCACCGTAAAGGGCAACGGGCTGAGGCCAATGACCGCAGAAATCTACGCGGGCGCCGGCTACCTCTCAGCTTCCGAAGCGAAGCTCTGGTTCGGCCTGGGCGAAATCGATCCTGAGCGCATGCTGGAAGTCGAAGTTCTCTGGCCAGATGGCACAAAGACGAGAACGGAAGTGGCCGCCGGAGCAAAGAACGTGACGATCCGCCGGTAAAGGCAGGAAATGCCTGTGCTGTAAAACCTGTGCTGGTTAAAATATGTGCGGCAAAAATTTAAATTTAGATGGCTTACGACGCAGTAGTGTTCGGCATGGTGGCTGCTGGTTGAAAAAAGAGTCTATGTGACGAAAACGTCACTGGACC
>JAQCER010000390.1 GCA_027618625.1 Verrucomicrobiota bacterium | reverse complement strand
CTTTGCTTTTCGATCTCCTTGCCCGCGCCAAATCCCCCTATTTTACGTTGCGAATCCCGGATAGAGCCCATTTATATGGTCAAGGATGTTGGCAACCCCACTATCACTCTGGCAACTGCGACGACAACCGTGGAAGGTTCGTTCATTGTGAATGCGTCAACTTCGGAAAATGCCTACGGCTTCGATGTCACCGACGTTGTAGCAGTCAATGGTATCGTCTCCGACTTCTCTGCCCAGGGCAACAAGACGAACTTCTCATTCCGGATCACTCCTCAATCTGTGGGCAATGTGAGTATTTCCGTGCCGAATGCAGCCTTTGCTGACGATGCGCTGAATCCGAATGTTGCCTCAAATACGCTCAGTGTAGCCTACACTGCGACGAGCTACGTTGACTTCAACGATTACGCCATTGGCTCTCATGCTGGATGGCAGGATCAGGGAACTGCCTCTGTCGAGGATGGCGGTGCCACAATCTACGTGAAGGACAACGCCTGGAAGGAGATCAATTACAACACGACGATTTCCGCCAATACAGTGCTCGAATTCGAGTTCCATAGTAACAAAAAAGGCGAGATTCACAGCATTGGCTTTGATACCGATTCGATGCTCAGTGAGTCCCATGCATTCCAGGTCTATGGAACTCAGGACTGGGGCATCGACGATTACTTGAACTACGGCAGCAACGACGGCTGGAAGAGTTACTCGATTCCAGTGGGTCAATACTTCACCGGTAACTTCACCAAGTTGGTGTTTGCGGCCGACCATGATAGCGGTCAGCAAAACGCGCGCTCGAAGTTCAAGAATGTCAGAATCTACACTCCTTGATTGTTGGTAGGTAAATTCAATTGCGCGGTCAGGTTCTCAACGAATCTGCCGGAGGCTAGAATCCACGCTTTGTTAGCGTGACAAGCAGGGGACGGATTTCCGTCCCCTGCTTCGTTTCAATCAATTACCAATCGATGGCGGGCGATGGAATGGGTAATGGTCGTATCGAGCCACGAGTTCAGTTCATGGTAGAATGCGTCTCGTCCGATGTCGTTGAAGGGCTCGTGCAACAGGCCGTCGAGCAATGCGTAGCGTTTTTGTTTTGCTGGCAACATCGGAAACAACGTCTGCGACAGAGCTGTCGGACAAATGGTGTCGTCCGATCCATGGGTAATGAGCAGCCGAAGTTCCGGGCTCATGCCAGCAACAGTGTCTTGAAGCTGGGCAGTCGCATTCAGTAGCTGCTGGCCGAGTCGCATCGAGAGCCGTCGGTGCATCAGTGGATCGTTTTCCGTCTCCAGGATGCGCTCCGGATCGCGCTTGCAGGCACCTGAGCGTATGCCGTTGTGGATCGAAAATGCTGGAGCCAGCCTGCTGAGTAATCGTGCCGCGGTCTGCATCACCTTGCCGCGGTGCCCGCTGGCATCGATCAGAGGAGAGCTTGCCCAGCAGAAATGGATGCCATCCGGGTTCCGGGACACGTGGTCAAGCGCCAGGAATCCACCCATCGAGTGCCCGAGAATCCCCGCGGGAACATCTGAATGCAGAGATCGCAGGTAGGCCAGATTTTCACCAATGATCGAGTGAACGGCATCCATTGACGGGATGAATCCGCGTTTTCCTTCACTGCGACCGTGACCTGGAAGGTCTGGAGCGATACAATAAACGCCGCGCTGGACGAATCGTTCCAGCACTCGACCATAGCGGCTGCCATGATCGCCCAGTCCATGAACGAACACTGCGATACCCTGAATCGGGACACCTTCTTCCGGCATGTAGTGCTTGCGAAATGTGCTGAATCCCGCGGCGGATGCGTAGGTGTCGTCCTTCAAGCGCATGGTAGTCCGGCTTAGAGGAACTGAGTCAGGCCACTCACGACACTGGCATCGAGTCGCTTGACCAGTGCGCAAATCAATTGGTGTGCGGCCAGATAGTCGTCGATATGAATGATCGAATTGTGCGAGTGAATATAACGTGCCGGAACAGCGAGCACGACGGTGGGCACGCCTTCGCCTGAAAGATGGATGGCTCGCGCATCGGTGCCGCCTGATCGGCGAACGGTAAGCTGGTGGGGGATACCATTTTCAGTCGCAACTTCCTTCACGAAGTCGACCAGTCGTCGACTCATAATCGCAGTGGGATCCATGATCCGCACTTGGACACCCGTCCCCAGCTGACCCTGGGAATCATTTCGATTGAAGCCTGGTGTGTCATCCGCCGGTGCTCCTTCCAGCACCAGTGCGACATCCGGCCTGGTGGCGCGTGCTGCTGTGGTCGCCCCGCGCACACCGACTTCCTCCTGCACCGTCGCCAGCCCAATCAATGCGTTGGGCAGTGATTCGCCGCGCAGTGCTTGCAGCGTCTGAATGGTGAGGCCGATTCCGACACGGTTGTCGAATGCCTTGGCCATGAGAAACTTTGGGTTCCGCATCTGCGAGAAGGCCGTTTCCGGAGCGATTGCGTCGCCGACCTGAATGCCGAATGCGCCAGTGGCCTCCTCCCTGCTGCCTGCACCGACATCGATGAAAAGTTTTTCGATCGGAAGCACTTTGGCACGCGCCTCGGCGCTGAGGAAGTGTGGTGGGGTGGAACAGATGACGCCCAGGATGGACTCGCCTGTTGCCGTCAGCACATTGACCCGCTGTGCCAGTAGTGTGTGCGTCCACCAGCCACCGAGCGGGACGAACTGGATGAATCCTTCCGCCGCAATGTTCTGCACCATGAATCCGACTTCATCCATGTGCCCGGTGACCAGAACGCGCGGCCCTCCCGCCGGCGACGGGCGCTCGCAGTAGACGGAGCCATTGCGATCATGCGCCACTGCCCCGCAATCTTGAAGCTCGCGGGCGACGATCTTTCGCACGCCATCTTCAAACGATGGAACGGCAGGCGTTTCGGTGAGTTCCCTGAGGAGTTTGAGAGCGCTTTCTTCAGTTGCGGGCATGGTGGTATTCCTGCACCTGACCAGCGGAAAAGGCAATCAATCAACGTTACCTTTATGGCCCGGCACGAGCAGTGTCGCGAGTGCAGCAGATGCGATGACGACCAGCGCGGTAAAAATGGGGAACCAGAAATGCCACTGTTGGAAGGCGAGCAGGCTGGCCATTGCGAGCAGCAGTGCCAGGAGGATCGTTACTTTCATGACGGTGGTCCGCGGGTAGCGCAATAGCCAGAGCATCAGCAAAAGGGCTGTTCCTGCGATGGCATAGTCGCTCCACGGTGGGGCTTTCACCAGTTTCTGGCCAAGATCCAGCGCGGCGATCGTCTGACAGAAAACTTCCGCTCGGGAAAGCGATGTGTCGTCCTCGCTCCCTGTGCTCCCTATGCTGCTGCTGCCGGTGGCGAAACGATGGGCTCCGCGGTCGTTTTGCCCGATGACAGCCAGATGTGTCCCCAGCAGTTTTACCTTGGCGTAGTCAGCATCGGATTCGATCAAGCCGGTGATCACCTCGTTTGTGGCGCCTGAGTTGGCGGGATCGGTGGTCGACGTCGATAGCGCAAAGAGGCGCGCGTTAATCTCGGGCAAGGATTGTAACGAGCTCAGGTCGAGTGTAAACCTTCCGGCATCATCGATGGGGATTGAGAGTTCCGGGCCAGTGATGCGTCGTCCCAATTCCACGCTGATGGTATCTGGTGTGATCCCGCGGTGAAGCAAGAGCGCCGCCAGCGGGAAAGTGGCCACTACCTGATCCTCCGCGCGCGCCATCAGCGGGACGCGGAGAGTCCCATCTCCTGGAGTTTCGACATTGTCGCCAAGATCGATATGGGTCACAGCCAGCGGGATGGCGCCAGTCACTGCTTTTGCAGGAGCGCCCAGGAATTGTGTCATCGCTGGGATGCGTTTGCGATCTCCAGTGATGGCGGTGATGCGCATATGTCTCTCGGCTGTTGCCTGCAGCGTGTCTTCTGGTGGCGTGCCGTCGACGGGCTCAGCTGAAAATTCAGAGAACTCGGCCAGTGATCCGAGAACCATGGGCGGTGCATTGTGAAATCGAGTAGCCAGGCTGTCGAGGAATGGGGCGCCATCCTTCGGCCAGGCCAGAGCGGGCTCGATGGCGACGGCCCGTGGGTGATTTTGAAACAAGTTGTCGAGCAGCAGCGCGTAGTCGAGCTCTGACAGCGGCCACGACTGGAAAATTCTTTCCGCCGTAGGAAAATCGCCATCGTCCAGAGCGATGAGGAGCACTTTCGAAGTGCTGTGCTCCAGGTGGCTGTTCGCGTGGAGCCAGCCATAGTGGAGATCGTCGAACAGGTTGCCGTTGTTGCGATTATCCTCCCGATGCGCAAGGAGCATCGCCAGTGCGCAGATGACGAGGAAAGTGAAAATTCGCGGAGCCATCGGGTCGGAAGTGCAAATCGCCGATTAACTCTCGGCAGGCGAGTCGTCCAGCGGGTTGAGGTTGTTGAGGTTGAGCACGGCGACGAGATCGGGCAGGATGTGTGCCTTGGAGATGGTGTCCCGCAGTCGTGCTACCGCTACTGGAATGTGCTGAAGAAACTCACGCTTCCCTAACACTTCACCTAGGTAGCCGTAGGCACCGAGTGCCTGCATCAGTCGCTGCACGGCGCATTTTGCGTAGAGCAGGGAATCCCAGTCCCACTCTGCATCATCGGCTCGGAAGTCGCGATAATGTTGCAGCAGTTCCTGCCGCTCCTCGAAGCTCAAGTTCACGTAAGGATCCAGCAGGAGTGATGCAAGATCATACTCAGGGAGCCCGGGGCGTACTCCCTGGTAGTCTATCAGGCACACGGATG
>JAQCER010000389.1 GCA_027618625.1 Verrucomicrobiota bacterium | reverse complement strand
GAGGGCGGTGATTTCGGCACCCGGGACCAGTCCCGCTGCGTGGTTGGCGAGTCTACGGTTGATGGATGTGGAGCTGGTAGACGCTCCGAAAGCAAGAATCTTCATGTGTTTGAGTGGGTGATGGTGTGAATGTTGAAGAAGTCAGGCGAGGCGGAACAGTAGGAATTTGCTGTCGCCAGCTGCGGCGATGGTAAGGTCATCGGTGTAGTTCTCAACGGCGATTCCATCGCCGGTGCCCAAGTTCTCACCGAACGCGGAAACGTTGCCTTCGATGACCTGGAGCCAGGCATGTGGTGCTGATTTATCACTTGCCAGTTTAAGCGTGGCTCCGGCATCGGCTGTGCCGAAGTAGATCTCGGCTTGCTGGCGAATGGCTGTGGAGCCGTCACGTCCGTCTGGAGAAAATAATAGCGTCAGCGTGTTGGCTTTTGCCTCATCGCCCAGCGGCTTTTCAGCATAGCGCGGCGCGCCACCTGGCTGCTCAGGGTGCAGCCAGATTTGGTAGAGGTGCGTCTGGTTCTTGTCGGAAGGGTTGAACTCGCTGTGCGTCACGCCCGAGCCCGCGCTCATGTATTGCAGATCGCCGGCCTTGATGATCGAGCCATTGCCCATGCTGTCCTTGTGCGCCAGTTCGCCCTCGATGACGTAGGTGAAGATCTCCATGTCCTGGTGCGGATGGGCAGGAAAGCCGCCGCCAGGCTCGATGGTATCGTTGTTCATCACCCGCAGCGACTTGAACCCCATATGATCGGGATCAAAGTAGTTGGCGAACGAAAATGTGAAGCGGGCGTGGAGCCAGCCGTGTTCGGCAGTACCGCGGTCTGTAGCGCGCCGGATGGAGATCGTAGTGTCGGAAGTGGTGTTCATTTGCATTTTCCATGGATACGCTGTGCAAGGGAGATTCCTAATACCTTGTTCTTTGGGCTGCTATGCCTTTTAGTTATGGCAATGGAACTGCGACACCTGCGTTACTTTGTGATGGCTGCTGCCGAGCAGAACATCAGCCGTGCGGCCGCGCGGCTGAATATTTCACAACCGGCAGTTTCCAGGCAAATTCGTGATCTCGAGGAAGAGCTAGGGGTCACCCTCTTCGAGCGTGAAACAGACGGCTTGCGTCTGACCGATGCCGGACAGACTGCGCTCGCACATGCCCAGGGTCTGCTGCGCCGGGCGACTGATCTGGAGCTGGCCATGGCGGCATTCAAACAGCCGACGAAACAGGCACTGCGTGTCGGCTTCATAGCCACCGCTTTGCCGGGGTTCCTGGCGGCATCACTGCGTGTTTTTAACCGCAATCACGACAACGTCTGCACGCAGATTCGCGAGATGTCGCCGCTTGATCAGGAAAATGCGCTGCGGGCGGGCGAGATCGATATTGCATTGTTAGGAACTCCTTGCCCACAACTCAAGCAGGAGTTCTGCACGGAGATCATTCTAGAAACACCGATGGCCATCGTGTTGCCCGATGACCACTTGCTGGCATTGCGCAAATCGATCGATCTTGCGGAGCTCGCCGATGAGCCCTTTGTGACCCTGCACGAAAAACACTTTCCTGGCCGTCCCGCATTGCTGGCCGATCTCTGCGGTCGTGCTGGATTCACGGCGAATGTTCGTTTGAAAGCGGACGGGCTGCAGGAGTTGCTCGGCCTTGTCGGTGGTGGAGCGGGTGTCGGGGTGTTGCCTGCGGATGTCAGCCAGCTGCCACATCCGGGAGTGGTCTTTGTGAAAATGCGCAGCCCACGCTTGAATCTAAAGTCGTCCGCTGTCTGGCGAAAGGATCGGGAGTCCGCCGAATTGTTGGAACTCGTCGCGCTATTGAAGAGCGCTGCTGAATAAGAGAGACATAAAATCAACGTCTACATATACATTTGATCAGGTTGCGGAAAAATGGTTCAGGATCCACCCGAGCACGAGCGCCTGCGGCACGGTGACCAGTGGCAGGAACAACGCGGCTTTCCATGAGCGGGTGGTCTCCTTCAGCGACATGATTTCCGTGTAGTCGGTGGCGATTCCTGCCATGAGGAAGGCGAAAGCATTGCCCGGTGCACCGGCACGATTGATCAGATCGGCTGCGATGGGACTGGAGCCTTCTGAGCACACTTCGATCAGGGTGGTGGCAATCAACGTAAGCAACAGTCCGAGCAAAGTGGGGCCGAAATATTGCTGGAAGACTGCTGGATCCAAAAGCACTCGGATGATTCCTGCCAGCAGGATTCCGAAGAAAATCCAGCGCAGGATCATCCGGGATTCTTTGAGCCCATCGACGATAACGTCTTTCCAGAATGCGCCATCGAGCCTGGCATCGCGCCATTTATTGACGAGTTCCGGCCAAAAGCGGAATCCTGCATCTTGCGCGGTTGCGAACGGATTTCCGGGCAATGTGCCGCGCTCGACCAGCCGCTCGAGCATCCAGCCGCCACTCAACGCCACGACTCCTGACAGAACCACAAAAGTGACTGTCCACGGCAGTCCGATAAGCCCGACAAGAATGAGAGTGAGTGAAAACGAATTCCACGGACTGGCGATAAGGAATGCCGCAGTTTGCCCCAGGCTTGCTCCCCGCCGGTAGAGCTGCATGCCCACCAGCAGGATTCCGTGCGAGCAAAGGTCGAAGCAAAGTCCTGCAGCGGCTGCTCGCAGCAATCCCTGCCAGCTTCCAGCGGGACCCAGTGTTCCCATGATGATCTCGCGTGGCACTTTTGCCAGCAGTCCGACAAAGAAGATCCCGAGCACCAGGCCCCACCACATTTTTCCCAGCAGCTCTGTGCTGGCATGGCCGAAATGGATCAGCCACGCGGGTGCGAGATCCAGAACTGAACCAGGCAACACCGATGTGCTGAGCGCAGCCGCCAGCACGAGCGATCCTGAGATCCACAGCAGCCAGTCTGTCCTTCCTTTGGGCGTGCAGCAACTCGCCTCCGGTTTGGCAGGCGCATCGTCAGAGTGGCAGTCGGATTTGGTCGCCCCGCTACCACCCCTGCCGCAGCAGCTTTTGGTTTCCGGTGGTTCCTCTGGTGGGGCGTTGTCCTTGCTACAGCGTGATGACATGGCGCCAGCATCGCGGCGGAGAACACCGTATGCAAGTGGACGCGCGTTCTAAAATCCGCTACCCTGACTGCTGAAATGGAGAAACTATCCGGAAATTTCAGATCGGCTGGACTGTCGCGCTATGGCTTTGGCTTTGGCTATGGCTTTGTCGTGGTCGGGGTAATTTTGCTGCTCGGTCAGGCTGGCTGGCTGCTGGCGAATGAGCCAGCACGCATTCATGTCTTTGTTGCGCTTTGTGACAATGCGACTCAGGGAATTGCCCCAGTAGGTGAGCGCATCGGAAACGGCGACGATCCTGAGAACAACCTTTACTGGGGATGTTCCGATGGCTTGCCAAAGTATTTTGGCAAAAGTGCGGATTGGAAACTCGTGGCGAAAGAGAGTGATGTGTCTGACCACATTCTGCGGCGGGTGGTGTTTCGCCACACGGCCACTGAAGCGCTGCTGCTGGCCGATGCTTATCGCGGCAGCCAGATTCGTCAGTGCATCAGCGATTTTCTGTCCGCTGCCGCGGGAAAATTTTCCACGAAATCTCAATCCACAGAGTTCGGTGGCGCTTCGGACCTTGTCGCCTACATCGGTCACAATGGCCTGATGGAACAGACGATTCCTGAGCCGACTCAGATCGATGTAAAGCGGAAACGCGATGCCATGGTGCTGTGCTGCAGGTCGCATGTTCATTTTCACGATCTGCTACGACGGAATGGCGCTCGCCCCATCCTGACAACCCAACAATTGATGTATCCTGGATCGTTCGCGCTTCACGCGGCTCTCGAAGGCTGGCTGAAAAAAGAAAGCCTTGCCCAACTCCGGAACAGAGCGGGCAAGGCCATGGCGAAAAATCAGAAGATATCCGTAAAGGCGGCTACCAACATCTTTACAGAACTCGAGGGAGCGCAGTCGAAGCAGGCTCCTGCCCGTTCATTCCCGAGTTCGCTCAATCAGCGGCAGCGTGAATAGGAGCGAGAGTAATAAACGGGCGCTGGCTGATAGCAGACTGGCTCCGGGCGGTAATACTGCACGCGGTAAGCCGGACGGTATACCTGGCGATAGCTGACGGCAGGTGTGCGGTAGACCGGACGGTGGTAAACCGGAGTGCGGCACACAGGCACGTGCCTTACCGGTTCACAATAGGCGACGCGGGAACTGCTGCGGTAGCGGTGCCCGGCTTCGGCGGTGTCGGCGGAGGCCAGGAAAAACAGACTGCCCGAGAGGGCCATCAGTGCGACAAGAAACGTTTTCATGATTTTGGGAGTTGTAAGCTTTGGTTTCGGGTTCATCACAAGAGCGGAATCGCTCGGCAAAATCTTCGACGACGCCACTGCCGCCCTTATTCAATCCGCCGCGAACATTTCTCAGAGTTTTTTCTTAAGCTCAAGGAGGGGCGGACTCCGTTCCGCCTCATCCAGCAACGGCGTCCTTATGCCTCAAACGCTATCGATCTGGTTTCCGCGTCGCCCGAATCAACAAAAGAACTCATAAGAACTCATTGGGCATCCCTTTGCGGGTTTGGTCGACTACACGCAAAAGACGGTGGGCGTCTCGAATTTTAGATGATAACCATAAATGATTACAATTATTGGTAAGCAATCGCACTATTGATACGAATTGATTTGCGCCATTCATATTTGAAAGGCATACTTGAGATAATTATCACATTGAGTCAGTAGTGTTCGGCATGGTGGCTGCTGGTTGAAA
>JAQCER010000388.1 GCA_027618625.1 Verrucomicrobiota bacterium | reverse complement strand
AGCAAAGCCGGGCTAGGACATCACCCACGAAACCTCCAGTCACGCCGCAGCCCGAGCCGGACTCGCCCGAGTCGCTGGAGTACGCCGCCGCCGCTTTCGCTCAACAGAACGATCCGAATCCCGAGACCGCGAATCCCGACTCGATTCTGGATGAGGAGCTGACCGAGGCCGAGCAGAAGTCGCTCTGGCTGGCCTTTTCCGAGGCCCGGCGCGAAGTGCGGGAGATCCCCGAAGCCTGGGCCGACCGAGAGGAAAACCTCGGCTACGATTTTTATGCCCAGCATCCGAAGCAAAACCTGACCGCCCGCTTCGGCGCGGGGGAGGTGCAGCTCGTTTCCTCGGAGCGGACTTACACCGAAGCAGACGCCGAGCTGCCGACCACTGCTTGGGCGGCCCAGATGCGATTGCGGGCCTTCGCCGGACGGGAAGTGGCGGCGGATGCGGCACCGGAAAAGGTGGCGGGCAGTCGGGTGGAATACCGACGTGCAGTAGGCTTGACCGAGTGGTATAACAATGGCACCGAAGCCTTGGAGCACGGCTTCACGGTCACCGGGCGGCCCGGGCATCTGGCGCCCGCCGAGGAGGTGGTGCTGGAAATGCGCCTCGAAGGCCTTGCGGCCGCAGAGCGGGATGCCGACGGGCAATGATCGTTCGATGAGCGCCACCAATCACCAATCGGTCGAGCTCCTCGGTAGTGATGCCGTCTTCGTGCGCCACAAGATGCATCGCCAGGGCCTCCTCAACCGAGCCTCCGAAGAGTGCTTGCGGATCAAGACTTGGGGAAATCGGTGGCGTAAATTCGCAGCAGTTTCTCGACGTCAGCTTCCATCAGGTAGAGTTTGCCATGGATCGTTTTCGATTCGCCTGGGGCAAGTCCGCCGATGCGGAAATCGCTGTGCAGGCAGCGAATAACGCCCTGGAAAAGCTCCTGATAGGGCTCGAATGCCACGGCCATCAGGTGAGTATCGTCTTTGCTGAAGCAGCCGATCAATCCGTTGCTGGGAACGATCGGGCTGAGTGGGCGAGGATTCACATCATTGCGGTCGACGTGTGCCGGGCACCAAACTTGACCCGGTTCGTAGCGGGCGGAAAGGGCCCAGCGCCTCGTCGGCATGTGTTCGAGTTGGCCATCGACGAAGAGGAACGACTTTGCGAGGTAGGCGTATTTGTCGTTGGGGTGCGTGCCTTCTCCGGTGCCGGTAAAATCTCCGACCCGAATGCATGGCTGCGCCCAGTGAGCATCGGATATTTTATCGGTCGGATTGGTGGCCGTGATGTCAAAGGTGAGACCGCCTTCGGTTACTCGGATCGCGTGGTTCACGATGACGCCATCCGCAATCCTGCACTCGAGATCGATTTCCCTGTGATCATCGCTGGCGCGTTTCAGAGTGGTTTCGTGCTTGATGACGGTTTCGTTCCAGTCGCGATCCGTCGATCCCGGGCGGCAATAGGCTTCTAGATACCAGATGTCGATAGCCCCGCCTGGGAAGTCACCCTTCACTCTGAGAATGTTCTTCTGCCATTCGATTTTGAGGTCAGGCAAGAGTGCCGCGCCTTTGTCATCCTGAGCGGTGGTCCATGGCGGAATGCCACTGAGGGTAGCTGCAACGATCAAGGCTGACAGGAGCGCTGGGGGACAACACTTGGGGAGTCTGGGGCTGGGGATCATTCAGTTAGACAATCATATCATAATCACGGTGCAATGGGAATCTCGGAATCGCAGAATGCGTGAATGCGTGAATGCGTGAATGCGTTGGCGCAACGGTAATCCCATCGCGGATTACTGAAGCCACCTGGCCGCCTCGCGACGGAATTTCCGTTCCTGGGTGTCGTTGCGCCTCGCGTTTTCGAACTGCACGCCGTAATGGTATTCGCTGAGCTTGGGAAAGTTGTCATTCGACACGCCGCGTCGCCGGAGGGACCGCAAGAACTCACGCAAGGTCTGGCCTCGTTCTTTTTCAAATCCCAGCTCCGCTGCGCTGGCTAGGAAGTCCCTGAGATAGGCGGGAATGTAAGCGTGATCCCACATCGGTCGGCGGGGGCCGTCACTGCCACCCTTGCTCCCGCCGGACTCGCCTTTCGATCGCAGGAACAAGATGGTGAGTGCCGCAGCAATGGCAACCAACCCAGTAAGTAGCAAGACAGGCCAGACAAATCCCGGCGGCAGTGACCAGAAGGAGATACCGGTTTCTAGTTCGGGAACGGTGGCGTGCGAGCGGGCATTGGCTATTGCTGCAAGCTCTGGATCGGCACCAGCTTCGGCTTCGGCTTCGGCGTTGGCGTCGGCATTCGAATTGGCCGCGGGTGTGGAAGATTGCGTGGGGCTTAACGGGGCACCGTTCGCGATCGCGCCTGAGGAATCGCTTGTCGTGCTCGTGCCGGGGCCAAATTCCTGAAGGCGCGGCGCGGCATCAGGACTGCCGCCCGCGACGTCCTGGCTGAAACCGCCAGAGAATCCCTCCACCGAGTCGATGGGAGTGGCATCAGAGTCAGAGCTTTTCGGAGCCCGCTTTTGCTGAGGTGTTTCGAATTTTCCACTGCGGAATTCGGAGGTATCCAGATCCGGCAGATCAGGAACGCTGAAGCTGTCGCCAGTGACCTGCATGCGGGTGGCCTGGGTCGCCTGTTCAGCGGCCATCGGCAGAACCTGAGCGAACAACAGAAACACGAGCGCCGCAATACCGGCAGCGATCAACCAGCGGAAAAAACGTCTGGTGCCTGCCGCGCGGCTTTTGCTGGTCGATGATTCCCGGGCCTCGACGACCGAGCTCCCAGGTAATGAACCCTAACATTACTGCGGCAAAGCTGAGGATCAGGCTTGGGCGCGGGCTGAGGTTGGAAATATCGGTCTGGCACAGATAGGCTAGAAGGATGCTTGCTGCGAACGAGGTATTGAAACAGCCGGGCCGGCCCAGTGCGGTTGGGATACGGGCGCGTATGCTGTTGCCGAACAAAAGGTCGACGGCTCCAGTCCATCCGGCGAAGTGCCCAGCCGCAGTGACTGCAGTGACTCCCGTGAACCAGTGGAATCCCCGGTCGGTGACGTGATCGATACCAGCGCCGAACGCCAGGCCCGCAAAGAGGATCAGCCAGCGCAGTCCTGTGCGCGCACTGGGCAGGGCACCGGCGAGCAGGGGATAGAGCAGCAGCCAGCTGACCACTGCCACTGTCAGTCCGAGCGATTCCGTCGCTCTCGCCGTGAGCGTTGCGTCCCCCAGGAGCAAGGCGGTGAGCATTGCGGTGCAGGTTTTCATTTCTGCATTCCGTAGGTGATTGGCGCGGCTGCCCGGATGCGGCGCACGCGTTTGAAGTCGAGTGGCGGACGCCGGATGCGCAGGCCGGCATTGTCCAGACAGATGACGCGGCGTGACAGTGCAGGAATCTCCTGGAACCAGCCGTCGAGTCCGGCATCGCCCAGAATGTAGAGCGGGTGGTGACCGCGCAGAGCCTTGAGTCGACGCACCAGCGTGTCGGGCGACTCTTCGAGTCTTTGCTTCGCACCAGCCAGCAATGCCAGGGCCGGATCCAACCGCTGCGGATCTGGAATCTCGAACGTCTTCCAGTCGAGAAATGAAGTGGTCAGGTCGAGCGGTGCATTGCGACGCTGGCAGTAGTAGAGCAGGCCGGCCAGCAGCTTCATCGAGTGCTCGAACGCCTCGGCCTGAACGAGCTGGCCAGGGGCAAAGTAGGAGTGAAACACGATAGAGATCTTCTCCGCAACCGGAAGGTCGCACTCGCGCACCACCAGATGACGGCTGCGTGCTGATGCGGGCCAGTGAATGGCTTTGAGCGCATCGCCTGGTTGAAAGTCACGCATGCCGCGCAGTTCGCCCGTCCAGTCACGCGCCGGACGGTATCCCATTTCGCCATCCATGAATTCCACTTCGCTCATCATCTTCAACGCACGTGGCGTCTCTGGATCTGGATACACCCGCGTGCGAACGGAAGCGATGTCCTGCCGGCTGGCGACGAACAATCCGAACGGAAACGACGACTTGATCGAGCACGGTTCGCTGATGACGTAGCCGCGGCGAATGATGCGGGTGCGCGCCTCGATTTTGCAGAAATTTCCAGGCGGCACACTGCTCAGCAGCAGGTCTTTGTCAGCGAAGTGCAACATCTGGTCGTGCACCTCGATCGCAAATGCCGGCAGCAATCGAGCATCGTTGTGGATCTGCAATTCGACGGTGAAGTCGTGCCCGGTGTAGACCGACTTTGGCGTGTTGCGGGTAATGCGCAGGCGCTGCAAATTGAAGCAAGAAATGACCCAGGCAGCGGCGAGCGCGAACAGACAGAACAGCGCCAATTGCACGACTGGCGCTTCCTTGAGAACAATCCCGAGCAGCAGTCCCGCGCACGACGCAGCCAGGAATCCCCAGCCTCTGCGGGTAAAGGTCGGCCCCTGCATGCGGCCTTTTTTCTGCGAGCGTCGTTTCTCTGGCATTTCGGGTGGAGCCTAGCGATCTTCCAGGAAATCGGAAAGTCCTCATTTGCAAATCGGTGCGCTCGCGTTGGCGGTGACGGGCTTCGATCGACGTAATTTCCTGATTTTCGGATTCCGTAACAGGATTGCGGCTGGGTAAAGGAGGCGTCACACTGTTGAAGATGGATCATCTGGGTGCGACCGTAGTGTGTTGTATGCTTGTTTGAAATCGGTGAGATCGTAGCAAATCGGCGAGACCGTAGCTTTCTAAGCCCAACGGGCTCTATCATATCATAGCAGCCCAGGGCAACGCCTTGGGAGTTTTTAGGAA
>JAQCER010000387.1 GCA_027618625.1 Verrucomicrobiota bacterium | reverse complement strand
CCCGTCGGGGTGGTCTTTCGAGTGATCGATGAGCCGGTGATTCGGCTCGTCAGCGTCGATCTGGGGGCGAGCGTGGATATTACGGATCTCGGCGACGTGTTCAACTTTGCCAAGGACTACCTTGGTCTGCTGAAAGCTGCGATCATTGCAGCCGGGGTGGTGCCGATTGGGATGGAGAGTTCGGGAGAGCCGCTGGGGAAACTATTAGAGGTTTTGTTAGGGAAAGGCCGTGGGTTCGAACTGACGAGTTGCGTGAACAACATTCCAAAAGGGAGCCGATTGGCCGTTTCCACCAATTTGCTTGGCGGGTTGATTGCCGCATGTATGCGCGCAACCGGGCAGACGCAATCCATCAGCGGGCCGCTGCTGGAAAGTGAGCGGCGCATCGTTGCTGCCCGCGCCATTCTCGGGGAATGGCTCGGTGGTTCTGGTGGTGGCTGGCAGGATTCCGGCGGTGTCTGGCCAGGAATCAAAGTGATCGAAGGTTGTGTCTGTGGAGTGGACGATCCAGAATCGGGTATCAGTCGTGGACGCTTGTTGCCACGGCATACCTTGCTCGGCACCGACGCTGTGAGTGCCGAGACCAGAGCAAAACTAAAGGCGAGCCTGGTGCTCGTTCACGGTGGCATGGCGCAGAATGTCGGGCCGATCCTTGAGATGGTTACGGAAAAATACCTTCTGCGATCGGAGCGGGAATGGAAGGGGCGAGCGGAATCCATCGCGCTTTTTGACGAGATCCTCGGAGCGTTAAAATTGGGCGACATTCGATTGTTGGGACAGCTTACCACCAGGCATTTCTTCGGCCCGCTGCAGACGATCATTCCATGGGCGACGACGTATTTCACGGAGCAAGTTATTGAACAGGTGCAGTCGGAATTTGGAGACGACTTCTGGGGCTTCTGGATGTTGGGAGGAATGTCCGGCGGAGGCATGGGATTCATCTTTGATCCTGCGCGGAAGACGGAAGCTCTGGGCAGGTTGCGCGAGATCATGATCGAGGAGAAAGTGCGTCTGCAGAACTCACTCCCGTTCGCTATGGAGCCCGTGGTGTACGATTTTGCCATTAACGAGAATGGCAGCACGGCGCGACTGCTCAAGGGAGGCGACGCTCTCATGCCTCCCGGCTACTATGCGCAGAGGTTTCCCTCACTGTTGCGCATGGATCCACGGACACTCGGGGGGGCGATTCGTCGCGAGATGGAAGCATTCACGATCGCTGCCGCCAAGTGTCAGCGCTACGCGCTGAGTCGTGACCTTTTGCTGAAAAATCTTTTCCCTGAGGTGGAAAACGATGACTCGGTGGCGCTGAATCTGGACGGATTGTTAGCCGAGAACGGCTTCGATCCCGAGCTTCATGAGAGGATCCGCGCTGACTTGCAGGCGGGGATCATTGGGCTGGCGAAGAATCGTCTGGCGGGGACTTCATGGATCACGGATGTCGTGGAGGGTGATGTAGCAGTTCTGAGTGCGATGTCAGATCTCAAGAGCTTGCGCGCGATCGGCGAAGCCGCATTGGCCAACGGGGAAGTCGGTGTCGTCACCCTGGCGGCAGGAGCTGCAAGTCGCTGGACAGAAGGTGCCGGCGTTGTCAAAGCGCTGCATCCGTTCTGCAAGTTCGGCGGCAGGCATCGATCCTTCCTGGAAGTTCATCTGGCGAAGACGCGCAAAACTGCCGAAGTGTACGGCGGGCCAGTCCCCCTGCATGCCATAACCACCAGCTATCTCACGGATGGCCCAATCAGCGATTATCTCGAGGATACCGAATTCCACGGAATGGGTGAGAATGTTTTGTTGTCGCGTGGAAGATCGATAGGCCTTCGCCTGATACCGATGCTGCGGGATCTGCGCTTCGAGTGGGAGGAAATGCCACAGCAAGTTCTGGACGAACGCGCCCAGAAGGTTCGTGCCAGCTTGCGTGAAGCTCTGCTGAACTGGGCCAACGAAACCGGATGCGGCACCGATTATCGCGACAATGTGCCACTGCAGTGTCTGCATCCGGTTGGGCACTGGTATGAGGTTCCGAATCTCCTGCTCAATGGAACGCTGCAGGCGATGCTCAACGCGCGTCCGCAGCTGCGAACGCTGATGTTACACAATATTGACACGGTGGGTGCAAGCCTTGATCCATCGGCGGTGGGATTTCACCGCCAGAGCCAGGCGTGCTTGACGTTCGAGGTGATCCAGCGCCGGATCGAGGACCGGGGAGGTGGTCTCGCCCGAGTGAACGGCTCGCTTCGTCTGGTGGAAGGGCTCGCAATGCCCCGGGAGGATGACGAGTTTAAGCTGACCTATTACAATTCGAATACATGCTGGATCGATATCGATCGGCTGTTGGTACTCTTTTCACTCACCCGGGAGGATCTGGGCAATGCGCCGAAAATCGCAGCATCCGTCCGCGAATTCAGCCTTCGTTTGCCAACGTATGTGACGCTGAAAGAAGTGAAAAAGCGCTGGGGGTATGGCCAGGAGGATGTGTTTCCGGTCGCTCAATTCGAAAAACTCTGGGGTGACATGACCGCCCTGCCTGAGTTAGCATGCACATACGCCGAAGTCTCGCGTCTCCGCGGACAACAATTGAAAGAGCAGGCTCAGCTCGATGCCTGGTTGCGCGATGGCTCGCGTGATCATGCTGGGCAGCTCTGCACTTGGTAGGTCACGAACATGAACAATTCCTCAAAAGCCTTCATTCCCACCCTGCTGTTGCTAGTGCTCGGCGGTCTGGGAAGTTTACTCAACCGCAAGGTGGATCCGGTCGATGTTTCGATAATGACCTACAACATTCGAATGCTCACCGATGAGGACACCGGCAATTCGAACTGGGAGGTTCGGAAGGATTTTCTTGTCGATACCATCCGCGATCAGGATGCCGATTTCGTCGGAGTCCAGGAAGCATTTCGGGAACAACTGGACTTCATTGGTTCGCGTCTGGGGCGCTACTCCGAGCTAGGTGTAGGTCGTGATGATGGTGCGACAACGGGCGAGTATTCGGCGATCCTGTTCAACTTGAGCCGGTTCAAGGTTGAGGATTCCGGGACTTTCTGGCTTTCAAGTGAGCCGGAAGTGCCAAACTCCATGACTTGGGGCAACAGTGTCACACGGATCTGCACGTGGGCACGGTTTCTGCATAAAAGAACCGGTCGGCGATTCGATGTGTTCAATGCGCATTTCGACCATGAATCCGAAGAGGCACGCAGGAGAGGGATGGCGCAGATCAACAATAGAATCGCTGAGCGTTCCGAGCCGCAGGGACACGTGATCCTGATGGGGGATTTCAATGCCGGAGAGAATTCTTGGGCGATCAAATATGTTAAAGGGGAGCCCGATGTGGAAGATCTGCCGGATGATGCTTCTACGCCGGGGAGTGATCCCGTTTCTGGGACTCCCGAAATCGTCTTGCGGGACACCTTCAGGGCCATTCACCCGGATACTGCCGAGCCCGGAACATTTCATGGGTTTGGCGGCGTCCCTCTTGGCGGCAAAATTGACCACATTTTTATCGAAAATGCGGGTAATCGGGTGCTTGACGCCGATATCTGGCACGTCAACCGCGACGGCATGTATCCTTCCGACCATTTCCCTGTGCGGGCAACGGTGCGGTTCTGGTAGTCCGGCCGACCACACGCTGCAGGGCGACCAAATTCACGTTTCCGCCTCTCCGGGGTTGCGCCCACAGCAGGAACGCTGCATAGAGAGGCACGATTTTACACCAGTTCTGAAACTCTATGAAATATGACCTGATCGTCATCGGCGGAGGCCCTGCGGGATACGTGGGAGCCATTCGCGCAGCCCAGCTTGGAAAAAAAGTAGCCTGCGTTGAACTTGAACGCGCTGGCGGGACTTGCCTGAACTGGGGCTGCATCCCAACGAAATCGTTGCTGCGAAATGCGGAGCTCTACCACTTGCTGTCGCACAAAGCCGACGAATTCGGCTTTTCGTTCGACAACCTGTCGTTTGACTGGGGCAAGGTCATCGGGCGCAGCCGCAAGATTGCCGACAAACTCGCAGGCGGTATCGAGTTCCTCTTTAAGAAGAACAAGATCGACTACATTCTCGGGAAAGGAAATCTTGTCGGTGATGGAAAGGTGGAAATCGTCGCTTCGGATGGCAGCAAGTCAGTGATCGAAGGTGCGAATGTGCTGGTCGCAACGGGTGTAACGACTCGTGAATTCCCCGGGTTTCCATTCGATGGCAAGCGTGTTATTGGCAGCCGTGATGCACTGGCCATGCCGACCCAGCCAAAGGAGATAGTCATCATTGGAGCTGGTGCCATCGGCGTCGAGTTTGCGTACTTTTTTAATGCCTTTGGCACAAAAGTGACCATCGTCGAGATGATGCCCGTGATCCTGCCAGTGGAAGACGAGGAGGTGAGCAAGACGCTGGAGAAAGCGTTTATCAAGTCGGGTATCAAAGTGCTTTCCGGCACCAAGACCACTGGCACGAAGGCGACTGACGCTGGAGTGGAGATTACCGTGGAAGGAAAGGAGAACACCACGATCAAAGCGGATGTCTGCCTGGTGGCGATCGGCGTGAAGGCACTTCTCCCCGGGGGCATCGAGCCTGAGCTTACTGATCGCGGCTACATCAAGACCGACGATCGGTACCAGACCAGCATCTCGAATGTTTATGCGGCTGGGGACATCATCGGGCCACCCTGGTTGGCGCATGTCGCCAGCTTCGAGGCGATTCAAGCTGTGGAAGGCATCTTCGAAGGCACCCAGCCAAAGAAGGTCGATGTGTTCCCTGGCTGCACCTACT
>JAQCER010000386.1 GCA_027618625.1 Verrucomicrobiota bacterium | reverse complement strand
GAATTCTGCCGGGGTCATCACTTTTGACCACGAATAGCACGAATAACAGTGATAAAGTGCCTGTCACTCCGCTTGCAGGCTCCTTGACCACATTGTAAGAGAAGTCATCGGTTTCTCCATAGGTGGTGCCAGCCTTAATGCCACCGCCAGCCATCCAGATGGAAAAGCAGCGCGGGTGATGATCGCGCCCGTAGTTTTCTCTGGTGAGCTTGCCCTGACAGTAAACCGTGCGCCCGAATTCGCCAGCCCATACCACGAGCGTGTCATCCAGCAACCCCCGTTGCTTCAAATCCTTGATGAGTGCAGCGCATGGTTGGTCGATGTCGCGGCATTGCTTTGTGATGTGATCGGGGAGATTGCCGTGATGATCCCATCCGCGGTGATACAACTGAATGAATCGGACACCTCGCTCGGCCAGCCTGCGGGCCTGCAGGCAATTGGCGGCGAACGTTCCGGGCGTGCGCGCATCGGGGCCGTACATTTCGAAGATTGCCTCGGATTCCTTTGAAAGGTCGGTCAATTCCGGCACCGATGCCTGCATCTTATAGGCCATCTCGTACTGGGCGATGCGCGCTGCGATTTCCGGATCGCCAAATTCTTCCTGCTGGATTTGATTCAGCGAAGAGATGCCATCGAGCATGCGACGCCGGGCATCGCGGCTGATCCCCGGTGGATCAGAGAGGTAAAGTACGGGATCACCCTGACTTCGCAGCTTTACTCCCTGGTGCCTCGACGGAATGAAGCCACTTCCCCACAGCCGCGAAAGCAGTCCCTGCGCATTCGGCAAACCGCTGCCTTTCGAAATCAACACGACGAACGCGGGCAATTCCTGATTCGATGAGCCCAGCCCATAGCTCGACCAGGCACCAAAACTCGGGCGCCCGGGCTGCTGACTGCCGGTCTGCATAAACGTGATCGCTGGATCGTGATTGATCGCCTCGGTATACATCGACTTCACGATGCACAAGTCATCGGCCACCGTTCTGGTATACTTTAACAAGTCGCCTATCCATGCGCCTGACCTTCCGTGGCGCTGGAATCCGAACTGCGATGCCGCCACTGGAAAGGATGATTGCCCCGAAGTCATACCAGTGAGGCGCTGGCCATCGCGAATGGACGCGGGCAACTCCGTCTCGTGCAACTTCTCAAGTCCCGGCTTGTAGTCGAGCGTCTCTAACTGCGAGGGCGCTCCCGATTGAAACAGATAGATCACACGTTTCGCTCGCGGCGCAAAGTGCATGACGGATTCGCTGGCACTGACATCTTGACTGAACAGCGAGGACAAAGCGACCGCTCCCACGCCCGTGCCAAGCTTGCCAAAAAAATGCCGCCGTGTGAGCAGCGACCGCTGGGTCGCAATAGCGTCTTGCTGGAGTGACATGTTCAATGTTGCGTGATGGTTTCGTCGAGGTTCCACAGCATACTGCATACAAAGGTCCAGGCAGCCAATTCCGCAGGATCCACATCGGCTGGCGGCGGCGAATCACCGACTGCGACGAATTCGCGTGCTGCATCGGGATCCGCACGGAATCTCTGCAACTCAGATCGCAGGGACGTCAGCAACACCGTCGCCTCCTCTGGTTTGGGAAGGCGTCCGGTGACACGGCGGAATGCCTCCCTGATCCGTGCAGCATCGCCAGTGCCCGATCCACTGACGATCGTCGATGCCAGTGCCCGGGCGGCCTCGACATACGTTGGATCGTTCAAGAGCACGAGAGCCTGTAGCGGCGTGTTCGTCCGCGCTCGTTGCACGATGCAGAATTCGCGATCCGGTGCATCGAAGGTATTCAATCCGGGCGGTGGACATGTACGTTTCCACCAGGTGTAGAGGCTGCGGCGATAGAGGTCATCGCCCGTGCCCTGCACATACTCGCCACCGCTGTAGCTGTCATCGGCGACGATCACTTCTGTCCACAGTCCTGCTGGCTGGTAAGGTTTCACGCTGTGACCACCGATCTTTTCCTGGAGCAAGCCACTCACCGCGAGCGCGCTGTCGCGAATCACTTCGGCCGCCAGACGATAGCGCGGGCCTCGGGCCAATAGAACATTGTCAGGGTCCTGCGCGAGCAACTCTGCCGTTGCCCCCGAGTGCTGGCGATAGGTCGATGACATCATGATCATCTTCAAAAGTTGCTTTTGATCCCATGCCAATCGCACCAATTCCGTAGCCAGCCAGTCCAGTAGTTCTGGATGCGTCGGCCAGGCGCCCTGCGATCCAAAATCCTCCAGAGTCTCGACAATACCAGTGCCAAAAAGCTGATACCACATCCGGTTCACGGCCACACGGGCAGTCAGCGGGTGCCCCGGTTGCGTGAGCCAGCGGGTCAGGCCGAGGCGATTGCCCGGCGCATCGCTGGCCATCGGAGGAAACACACCCGGCACTGCGGCGCTCACTTTTTCTCCCGGCTCGTGGTAGGCACCGCGCATCAGCAAAAAGGTATCGCGCGGTTTTTCCATGTCCTGCATGACCATGGCACTCGGAAAGGAACCCTCGATACTCCGCTTCTCAGTCAGCCATTGCTCGCGGTCTTCGGGAACCTGGGTCGCTGCCATCGCCTGCTCCACTCTTGCGAGTTGCGCACGTTGGTCTTCTGTAGGCACAGGAACCACTGGATGCGGATTCCCCACGTGCTCGTGATGGTATCCGGTCTCAGGAACTTGATTGAAGAAGGCGAAGAACTGATAATATTCCTTCTGCGAGATCGGGTCGAATTTGTGGTCATGGCAGCGGGCGCACGACACTGTCAATGCCATGAACACAGTCGCCGTGGTTTCCACGCGATCCGCCACGTATTCGAGCCGGTATTCTTCATCAATGATACCGCCTTCGGAAGTAACGTTGTGGTTGCGATTGAACCCGGTCGCGATCTGCTGATCGGGAGTGGCACCAGAGAGCAGGTCACCAGCCAGTTGTTCAGTGAGGAATTGATCGAATGGCAGATTGCGATTGAAGGCATCGATGACCCAGTCCCGGTAACGCCAGTTGTAACGTGGCGTGTCATTGTTGTATCCGTTTGTGTCCGCGTAACGCGCCGCATCGAGCCAACTGGATGCCATGTGCTCACCGTAGCGATCAGAACGCAGCAAGCGATCGATCAAGGTTTCATATGCCGAGTCCGACTGATCTGCGAGAAAAGCATCGACCTCACTGGGCGTCGGCGGCAGCCCTGTAAGGTCCAGCGTCACTCTTCGGATCAACGTTTCTTCCGATGCCTCAGCTGCGGGCGTGAGGCCCTCTGAATCCAGCCGATGCAGGATGAATGCATCGATCGCATTTCGCACCCACGCAGGTTTCGAAGTGGTCGGCGGTTCCGGTCGCTTCGGCGGGACAAACGCCCAATGCTCGTCGTATTCCGCACCCTGCTTGATCCAGCGCGTGAGCAGCAGTTTCTCCGCGTTCGTCAAGACTTTGTCCACTTCTGGTGGCGGCATGACTTGGTCCGGATCATGCCTGTGGATGCGGGAAATCAGCGCACTGGCGGCTGGATCACCGGGCACAATGGCCACCACGCCATCGCGAGGCTTCACCGCCTCATCTCGCACATCCAGCCGCAGCCCCGCCTTGCGCTGGTGTCGATCCGGGCCATGACATTGGAAACAACGATCAGACAAAATCGGGCGAATATCGCGATTGAAGGCACCCTTCATCGGGCCGGGCTCATCGATCGGCAATGTCGACGCCAACGCTGCGACTGCCCAAGCCGTTGCGGGCGTCGAAATAAATTGATCGGTGCCATGCGGATCACCATTGTCGAACGGTGTCTGGATTGGTGTGGATCGACTCACCACATGCCAGGAGCCATCTGCTTCACGAGTCTTCAACAGAAAGGCGACCCCGCGCTCAATGGCAGATGCGGACAGTGCTGGTTCAAGCGAACTCGCTACCGTTTCCTGCAAAATGAACAACGTCTGCCCGGTCGCATAAGCGTCACTCGCCATTTCCTCCAACTGACTCCAGCCGCCGTCCGCATGTTGATCTTTCAATATTCGCGCCTGCAGTTCTTCGATCCGCGCTTTGGACTCGCCCGACTTCGCCGCTGCCAGAAATCGAAAATTGCGCGCCTCCTGCGACGCCAACTCGGCACTGGCAAGCCATGTCCGTGCGCGCTTGACCGAGGCTTTTACTTCTTCTTGATCTCGTGAGTAGCGATCCATGTAATAGGAAGCGAGAAACGTCGCCGTAACGTCCGTTTCCTCCAGCGGCGGACGATGCGACTGGCGTTTCCAGTTCCCCTCGTCCGTCTGATTCTTCAGGAGATAAGAGACCAACGCATCCGTGGTTTCATCCCGTTCTTTTCCTGCCAGATCGAACGCCCACAGCGCGTAGCCAGCCGTCATGCCACGCCCGCCAACACCTTCGCCCTTGCTTACGGACTCGATTCGACCGTGGTAAAACGCACGCGTGAACTCCGCCTGATCCTTCAGCAAGCCATCATCGATTGCAAATCCACGGTCGCGGGCCGTCACCATCGCCAGCATTGGCAGCGTCTGATGATGACACGAAAAACAATCGCGATGATCCGGATAATTGCGCGCCGCCTTCTGCACCAACGCCAGACCAGTCTCAATCGCACCGCGAACCCCACCCTCTTCACCATGGTCACACCACGCCACGTTCGTCCCGACCGCCAGAAGGAGGCCGCAGCCGAATATGCAACACAGGCGACTGAGCTTTGTCATCAGGATGGGGGAAGTTTCGCAGAACGCCCCCTCTTTAGCGAACACATTCAGGGAAAATCGGGAAATCCGGAAGGCCAAT
>JAQCER010000385.1 GCA_027618625.1 Verrucomicrobiota bacterium | reverse complement strand
CACAGGAATGCCTATGAGAGAAGCGTTCCGCATTGGAAATTACCCGTTCATGGATGCCAAAAAGTCCTCATTGTTTCGGCTGCTCTCGACGCGATCTTTCACGAATTCCATGGCTTCCACGCTGTTCATGTCTGCCAAGTGCTTTCGCAAAATCCAAATGCGCTGAAGGTCTGCCTTGTCCATGAGCAAGTCCTCGCGTCGCGTGCCAGAGGCCAAAATATCGATGGCAGGGTAGATGCGACGATTCGAAATCCTGCGATCAAGCTGAAGTTCCATGTTGCCTGTGCCCTTGAATTCCTCGAAAATGACTTCGTCCATGCGGCTTTCCGTCTCGATGAGGGCGGTTGCAAGGATGGTGAGGCTGCCTCCTTCTTCGACGTTACGGGCGACACTGAAAAACTTCCTTGCCCGCTGGAGGGCCTTGGGATCGAGACCACCGCTGCCGGTTCCTCCGCTGCCATTTGACAGGCGATTGTAGCCCCGCGCCAGGCGGGTGAGGCTATCCAGGAGGATGACCACATCACGGCCTAACTCAACGAGGCGCATGGCGCGTTCCATCACGACTTCTGCAAGCTGCGCGTGGCGAGGAGCCGCTTCATCAAAGGTGGAACTGTATACCATTCCACCAAGAGTGTCTTCAAAATCAGTCACCTCCTCAGGTCGTTCATCTAACAGGAGTACCATGAGCTCGATCTCAGGGTGGTTTGCCTTGATCGAACGTGCGATCTCTTTCAGCAGGATCGTCTTCCCGCCGCGCGGTGGGGCCGCGATCAGACCGCGCTGGCCTTTGCCCAATGGAGCAATCAAGTCGACCGCGCGCGCGCTGACCGAGTTCAAGCCAGGGTTCTCCAGAATGATCCTGTCTTTTGGAAAGAGGGCGGTAAGACGGTCAAAAGGTGTGGGCTGCTGCCAACTGTCATACTCGACGCCCTCTACATGAGTGATTGTCGCCACCGACATCCACTTGTCCTTTCCTCCGCTAGGCACCCGCACGGTGCCCGACAATTGCTGACCAGACCGCAGGCTGGTCTTCCGCAGCACGTTCGGCGCAATCCAAATATCATCTGCGTTGGGCGCAAAATTATAAAGCGGATCCCTAACAAAACCACAGCCGTCCTTTGCCACCTCGAGAATTCCCTCGAAATCAATGATCGTTCCCCTTCTGCCGTAGAACGTGAGGATCTCAAAGACCAGTTGGTGCTTCGATCGGCTACCGCCCACTCTCAGCCCCAGAGAGGCTCCCAGTTGATACAAATCGGCCAGACGTTCCTGCTGAAATTTATTCAGCGAGACACGTTCAGGAACCTGGATCTGCTCCTCTTGCATCGTTTCGTCGGCTCCACCATCGCTAGACGTGCCATCGGCTGCCTCTAGGACTGTGGGCTCTAATTGCTCGGTAGTTCCATCCATTTTAAGAAGTATTCGATTTGGCGATCCATTGAGGAGAGTTCCCCGCCATTCCACATCACGATGTCCGCTAGTTCGACCTTTCGGCTAATGGGCAATTGCGCATCGATGATGTGTTCTGCTGTTTTGCTGTCTAAGGGGCTTCGGTTTAGCAGTCGCTTGAGTTGAGTCGTGCGGGTCGTCGCAACAACCACTGTCATGTCATTTTCAATAGGGAATCCATTCTCATAGAAAAGGGGCACATCCGCGACGAATAGGCTCACGTCAGAAGACGCCAAGGCCTCATTGCGGGCGGAGCGGCAAAATCGACGCACTTCCGGGTGGATAATTCCTTCCAGGAGCGACTTGAGGGATGCATCACTGAATACAATATCCCTCAGTTTCACACGATCGATCTGACCTCTCTGATCGAGGACATTTTCCCCGAATACCTCAGTGAGTCTCGCTATGATCGGTTCCGTTGTCAACAATCCATGCACACACTGATCACAATCGAATAGACGACTGCTTCCTGCGGAAATCCGTAGCAGGGCTCTACAGAATGCCGATTTTCCGGTGGCGATCCCGCCCGTGACTACAAGTGTTATCATAAATAATTTACCATTAACACCTTATATAGCAATCAATGACGTTTTCCTCCATGAATTTGGCCGACAGCTTCTTCGTCCCGCGTTTTCTCTGGCACATGAGCCCATGCCGGATGAATTCCCTCAGTCAGCAATGAAAAAGGGGCGAAAGAGATACTCTTCCGCCCCTGAAATTGCGTTGTGGAATGAATCCTGGCAACCGTTAGTTACCGAGCAGACCTGCGTCGGGTCCACCTCCAACATCGGCACCAGCACCTGCGTCTAGCATCGAGGAGTCAACCACAGGCTGAGGCAGAGTTGCGCCTCCACGAGAGTTGCGCAAGCGCTCCCCAGACGGGTCGATCAACTCAGCAGTCACAAAGATGATCAGGTTACGCTTGAAGTGTTCTTCAGACTTCGAGCGGAACAGACGGCCCAAGACTGGCAGATCACCCAAAAATGGCACTTTGTCATCAACAGACTGAACGTCTTCTCGGATCAAACCACCGATAGCAACGGTCTGACCATCCCAGATTGTAACAGCCGTCGAAACCTTGCGGCTCGCGAAGATTGGCTGCTCGATCTTGTTCTCAGTGAGCACGACAGTCGTCGGGTTGCCGTTGGCGTCCGTTCCACCAGTGGTGATCGGGCTTCCGTAGTTCACAAATCCCTCAAATTCAACCACTTCCGGTGCAATGTTGAGGTCGATCGTAAATCCGTCAGATCCCACAACTGGATCAACTTCGAGAGTCACCCCGACGTTACGTGTTTCGAACGCCGTTGGAGTGGTCGGAGTGACTGGGAATGAGTTCGTAGTCGCTGCTGCACCAGCAAGGCCACCAGCGAGGCCACCGCCACCGCCGGAAATACTACCGAACTCCTGAGGAATTTCTGGTGGATCAAACTCGGTCGGGTATATGAACTCACGAATAATCTCGATTTTTGCACGTTGGCCCGATCGGGTTACGATGCTTGGAGCGGACATGAGATCTGTGCCCTTGTTTTGATTCAATGCACGGACCACGACTTGGAACTGTGGGTCAGTGAAGACTCCACCAAGCCCAAAGATTGCAGGCGCAACAGCAAGTCCGGCACCGGAACCCGCGGAGCTTTGGGCCGCGATCAATCCATCGATAGCGTCCGACGAAATGGCATTGCCACCTGAACGCAGACCAGCTGTTAGAGGATTTGCACCGACTGGGACAGCCGTTCCACCACCTGCAGCTGGAGGTGTGAATACCCAGTTTGCTGGGGTGATCGAGCCAGCATCGCGGTTTCCAGTGGTTCCACCGCCGAAGAAAATACGGTCAGATGCACCGGCATTGCCCTGTCCAAGAAGCCAGTCAAAGCCAAGCTCATCAGTATTCCGTTGAGATACTTCAACAAACTTCGAAGTAATGAATACCTGCTTCTGCACGTCGTTTTGGTTCTGCTCGATGAACGTTTGGACGATGTCCAACGCGTTCGCTGTGTTGCGAACAAGCAACTGAGAAGTGACGGGGTTGAAGAAGGCACTGGCACCTTCGACGAAGGTAACACCCGCAGCCGTCAGAATTTCAGTCGCGGAAGATCTGGTCGAAAGCCCACTCGCAGGTGCCTCGGTTTCAGCAAATGGATCATCAGACGCAGCATCAGCAGGAGCTGCGCCGCTACCCCCCAGCGAAAGGAAGTCTGGACGGACTTGGAAAACCCGTGTGTAGAGCTCACTGCCCTCATCGGTAAGTGGCACAATCACTACAGCAAACTGTTCAACACGATAGCGGAGGCCCGCGACGTCAGTGATTGCCTTCAAGGCAACGTCCAAGGGAACGTTGCTGAGAGACAACGTCACCGTAGCAGTGGTTTCCGCCTGGATCTTCAAAATGAAGTTGATACCCTTCCGCTCTGGATCCGGCTCAAGATCGTCAAGTTGACGGCTCTTGATGCGAAGGAACGTGATCGCTTCGTCAACGGTGGCCTGATCAAACTGTATGCTGGGAATGACGATGCGACGAAGTTTCTCGATGATGAGCTGAGAACCATCTTGCCCACCGCCCAAGCTGTCGCCTGAGCCATCGGGCAGCAGGGATACATTTGGTACTGGAACCTGCCAAAGCTCATCTACTTGGCGGAGCAAGTCAGAACGCATCTGATCACGAGCGGTGCGCAGGTGATTGATGATCGTGCGGTCGGTCTTCTCAAGCAGGCTTCTGGCGGCACCGTTGTATCGATCGATCCCAAGAACGGCGTTGAACTGCTCGCGTGCCTTATCGTATTGACCAAGTTCATAGTAGCCAGTTCCGAGACGAAGAAGACGGTCAACTTCGCGCACGTTCTTCATGTGCTCCGGCGTAATGGCGACCGGGTAGCGATCAGGGTCGTCAAGGTGTTTGAGTAGCGTCTGTGCCTTCTGATGATCAGGGTTCATGGCTAGAACCGAATTCAAAAGCCCTCGAGCAGACTCGTATTCACCGTTCCCGGCACGCACTCTGGCCAACTCTACGCTAGCGTCAGCATACGAAGCTTCGATCGAAGCGCGAATAGCATCCGTATTATCGGCGTAAGGGAGCGTATCAAGCGCCGTCCGGTATTCCGCGATGGCCTGTTCCCAGGCACCTTCTGCTGCGTGCGCATCGCCGCGTGAAGCAGCTTCCTGGGCATCCGCGATACGCTGCTGTCGACGGATGATTTCGCGCTGCGCAATCCCCGATAGACTGCCATCTCCGGCCGTGACCGGTAGTGCAGACACCGAGAGCGCACCTAGTAGTAGTAGGCGTATACCCTTAGTTGTTAGAGACTTGCTCATTCTGGTTAGCGTT
>JAQCER010000384.1 GCA_027618625.1 Verrucomicrobiota bacterium | reverse complement strand
TCGTCGTCGTCGAATGCTCCGCCATCGCCGCCGAAGGTAATTTCTTCAAAAAAGTCGAAACTGCCTTCTGCTTCTGGCATCGGGCGCATGGGCAAATTGTAGTCGTCGCCAAGCGACAGCACTCTGGCGATGATCTCACCGGCGATCGGAGCGGCGACTTTGCCACCGGCCTTCCCTCCTTCGACGCGGACGCAGACGGCGATTTCTGGTTCTTCGTAAGGCGCAAAGCTGACAAACCAGGCGTGGGTATCCTCCCGTGCTTCACCGTTGATCATGATTTTCGGCACGGTAGCGCTGCCGGTTTTTCCGGCAGTGGGATGAGTGGCGGAATATGCGCGGCGGGCAGTGCCGCCACCGTCGTTCACCACCAACCACATGCCGTGGCGAATCTTTTCGATCTGATCGACTGTGATCCCTTCCCGAGTGAGATCCGCCTTCAATTCGGATGGGCTGGCTTCTTCGTCACCATTGGGATGGACAAAGCGAGAGACCATCCGCGGCTTGAAGCAAAGGCCGCGATTGGCGATCGTGGCTACCACGTTACACATCTGAAGAGGAGTGGCCGACATTGCGCCCTGGCCGATCGATACCTGGGCAGTGTCGGCGCGCCCCCAATTGCGACCACTATACATGCTTAGCCATTCCGGTGTCGGAAGAAGCCCGCCACTTTCACCGTCCAGAGGGACTTCGGTCGGATCGCCCAGCCCGAGGAGTCGCCCCACAGTGACGATGCTCTTAATGCCAGCGTTGTTTCCCTGTTGATAAAAGAAATCGTTGCATGAGCATTTGATCGCGTGACTGACAGTGAGCGCCCCATGCGAGCCACCCTGATTGGCAATCCAGCACTTCATCCAGAATTTTCCAGTTCCGTAGCCCTCGCCGCCGTCGCAGTAGAGCTTCTTATCAAAAACCTTTTCGCCCGCAAGTGCTGCAGAGAGGGCTGTGACCAACTTGAAAGTTGATCCCGGAGGAGAGGCAGCCGTTGCGCGATTCTGAAAAGGAAGGGTCTTGTTTGCCAAGTAAGCATCCCAATCGTGTTGACTGATGCTTGGGATGAATCGGTTGGGATCGTAAGACGGCACCGATGCCATGGTCAGGACTTCTCCTGTGGTAGGCTTGATGATCACCGCGCACGCACGCCCTACTCCTGCCTCACGCAGAATGCGCTCCACCAGATATTGCATCCTGGCGTCGATGGTAAGGTAGACAGTTTGCCCCGGTTGAGGTTCTTTGTAACCCACTTCCCCCTGCAGCACTCCTTTTTCATTCTTCAAAAGCTCGCGGACGCCGGGCTCGCCTTTCAGCTTGGAGTTCATGCTTTTCTCGATCCCTGCAAGCCCGGTATCGTCGCCTACGTAGTAGCGATACTTGTCTGCTTCGTCTTCCGGAACGACATCCTCCGCCTCGCGGACGTAACCCAGAATGTGACAGGCCAGGGAGCCGAACGGGTATTCCCGAACCGGTCGCACGGATACATGGACACCAGGAAGGCCCAGATTGTATTCGGCAAACGTGGCAAATTCCTGAAAGGTTAGATCCTGACGATAGCGAAAAGGGATGACGTCTTTCTTGCTGCGATAGTGCACGCGAAGTTGGGTGGCATTGAAGTCAGCGGCAAGTCCCATGACCTCCAGCGGCTGCAACACCTCCTCCTTTACAATTGCGACAATATCAGACTCCTCTTTGGTTCGTCCATGCACGGTGTATTGAAATTTGGGCACCGATTTGTTCCGGCGTTTGTACTCGGCTTCGATGTCTCCGAGGTTGAGCGACACCTCGAAGGTCGCGCGATTGGTGGCCAGGGTAATGCCATTGCGATCCTTAATTTCACCGCGCACTCCGGGCACGCGCTGGGTGACGATTGATGTTCCTGGAACAAGCGCAGCAAACTCATGCTGACGCTTGACCTGAAGCACCCAGAGGCGCATGCACAGCGCGGCGAATCCTGCCGACATCACCAGCGTGATGACATAAAGTCTGAGGCTGTAACGGGATACCATTTCTTCGGTGGTAATTTCAGTAGCGGTAGCTCAATCCTTCAAAGCGGATCTGGTAATTTGCCGCCCGGGACAACCGGTAGAGTATGAGAAACATCAGGGGTGATACGATCATGCTCAACACCGAGCTCGCGAGCATGTAGTACCAGATTGTGATGGGGAATTCGAAGTCGCCGCTGCGGAACTCCATGACCAGAAAAGTGAGCAACAGCAACAGGAACGTGGCGACACCTGTCATCAGAACAGGCAGCTCCCAGCGGCCTCTGCGGAACAGTGGCCGAATGCCCTGCATGAGCGACCCCAGCAATCCATAGAGGAAAATAGAGTAGCCGAAGTCCATATGCCCACTGGTTCCGGAGATGCTCCTCGCACCATGGGCCACCTGACCGGCGGTGACGCTTTCCATGATTTGCTGCACCGGAATTTCAGCGATCACATGCCGGGAATCAGAAATGAATCCAACGAAGAAGGCGAGGAGCAGCATGACGGGGTATGGCACGGTGATGGCACCGGAAAAAAAGACGACCGGCACCAGGCACAAAACGGCATCGTATGCCCACGGAATCGATGGCACTATTTCCTGAATCAGGAAAGCGATCGCAGTCAGTCCGAAAACGAGGACGCTGAACAGCGCGGCTCCCATGATCAGGGCTTCTCCTCGCGCTTGGTGTTTTTATTGGATTCATCGAGGAGCTTGCGCTCGATGATGAAGAGGAACTTAAGCGAGGAAAAATCGACTGCCGGGATCACTGTAGCCTCACTGTAGCCGTCAACGAGAATCCTGAAATCTTTCACCTCACCGATGGCGATCCCCGCCGGGAACAGCCCCCCTTCTCCTGACGTAAAGACCTTGGCTCCTGGTTGGATTCGGGCGTCCTTCGAGAGATACATCAACTTCAGCAAAGGTGCACCACTGGAAGTTCCTCGAATTCCTTTTACGATTCCTCGTTCGTTGGTTCCCTCGACGCGAGCCGATACCTGGCATTGCTCATCTGTGAGGAGAAGCACCGTCGACTCTGACTTCCCCACCACATTCGTCTTTCCGATGAGTCCACGGTCATTGAGCACCGGGCTCTCTACGGCAATCCCGCTGTGATCTCCCTTGTTGATGGTCAGCTTTGGGGAAAACAGAGAGGGATCCCGGCCAATCACTCGAGCTGAAATGAGAGAGAGGTGCGACTCCTCCTTGAGCTCGAGAAGGCGTGTGACTTCGTTCCATTCTTCCCGCAACTTCACCTGTTCGTCCCGGTAGATCCGCAGCTCAGAAACCTCTCGGCGCAGCATCTCATTTTCTCCCAGCAGCTGCCTTGGATCCAGCGGCCGCGTATCCCCAATTTCTCTAACAGACTCGCCGATGTCGGTTCCCGCTCGTTGGAACGGCGAAAAGATCCCCAACACCTTTTTTTGAATTCCCTGGGTAGTCTCACCATCGAGGGTGAAAACCCAGACCAGGAGACTGCCGAACACCAGGAGAGCTATGACGTTGACCCGACTCATGCATCCATGTTGGTGACTTTCCTCAGGAATGACAATTCCTGCAGAACCTTCCCAGCTCCTTCAGCAACAGCACTTAATGGATCCTCAGCCACGTGGACAGGAAGACCCGTCTCGTCGGACAGCAGCTTGTCCAGCCCTCGTAAAAGAGCACCTCCACCGGCAAGCATCAGACCGCGGTCAACCAAGTCGGCTGATAACTCTGGCGGACAACGCTCAAGGGTTACCCGAACTGCGTCGACAATGGTATTCAGTGGTTCAAGCAATGTCTCTCGAATCTCTTGCGACGTGATCGATATGGTTTTCGGAAGTCCAGCGATCAGGTCACGCCCTTTGACGTCCATCGTGCTCTCCTTCTCAAGCTTGTAGGCCGAGCCAATGCGGATTTTGATATCCTCCGCAGTGCGTTCCCCGATCATCAAATTGTAAGCCCGCTTCATGTACTGGACGATCGCTTCATCCAGTTCATCCCCCGCAACCCTGACACTGCGGCTATAGACGATGCCAGACAGGGAAATGAGTGCTACCTCTGTGGTTCCGCCACCGATGTCGACGATCATATTTCCGGAGGCATCCTGCACTGGCATACCCACACCGATCGCTGCCGCCATCGGTTCTTCGATCAGATAGACCTCACGGGCACCAGCCTGAGATGCAGAATCTTTTACGGCACGCTTTTCCACCTCGGTGATTCCAGATGGCACAGCAATCACGACACGAGGTCTTACCATTCCCCGACGGTTGTGAACTTTCTGAATGAAGTGGCGCAACATCGCCTCGGTCACTTCGAAGTCAGCGATCACGCCATCCTTAAGCGGGCGAATCGCGACGATGTTCCCTGGTGTCCGTCCAAGCATCCGCTTGGCATCATCCCCTACCGCAAGCACTTCGCGAGTGCCTGCCTTTACTGCAACCACCGAGGGTTCGCGCAGAACGATACCATGGTCTTTTACGTAAACAAGCGTGTTTGCGGTGCCAAGATCGATGCCGATATCATTTGAGAATAAGCCGAAAAGTTTTCCGAACATTTGGTGATTATTGAAGAGCGACTAGAATCCTCATGGCCAAAGAAAGGTGTCTGTTCCACGAACCGATGACACCCCGAACTTTTGCAGCTGTTTCGATGCAAAAGATCCAAGCAACCGTGAAAATTGTTTAGCATTATGAATATTTTATAATAACAGACCATTTGCCCACAGGGTCAAGGGAAAGATGCATCTGTGGCGGCCAGCAAAAACTCGCCCAAATCGACCACAAATCGACCTAAATTAAGATTTACCGTAAA
>JAQCER010000383.1 GCA_027618625.1 Verrucomicrobiota bacterium | reverse complement strand
TGTCCAGGAAGTTGTCGATGTCGACGTACGTCAACTCCTGAGACTCGTCGGCTTCGTTTGGTGCATCGATCGCGTTGCCTGAGTAGGCGGGGTCCAGCTCGAGCACCAATTCATGCACATCGGGGGGCGCTCTCGGTGGCCGAGTGACCGCAGATCGAGTTCAGAGTTAAGAGCACTGAATCCCCTAACCACCACTCACGAGTCAGGTCGATAGACTCCTCCGTTGGTTGTTTCTTGACTCCGCCTGAGCTGGCCGCTCTACGAGTACATCCAATCGCGCGATCGAGGAGCCGAATCCGTCGGCACCGCCTCCACAAGAGTTGTCGACTGGTCACCGCACTACGGAAAATGTAACCGTTCACGGTCCGGTGGGCCTTATACGGTTGCGCATTTGGCTTGCCGACGTGTTGCCAAGCTTGTCAGCCCGAGGCCCAACCAGCCCAAACCTACCGGCTCGGGAACGCTGTTAGGAGCCGTGTCGGCCTGCCCCCAGCAGTTGAACACTTCCGCCAGGTCGGCCCCGTCCGTGGTGCCATCACCATTCAAATTCCCCGCACAATTTGGTGGCTCGATTGTCGACCAATCCAAGATGCCGCTGTCGCAGCCGGGCTGCACGAAAGGGATGTTGGATTGCTGATAGCGGAGCGTTCCCTCGGCCTCGCCAGCGATTGGGAACGAGCCTGTGAAGGAAGGACGCTGGGTACCGCCTCCGGAGTGGCTGAAGTTGTGGCTCTGGTCTATCGGGCTGGGAGGACTGAAATCAATACCGATGGTGACGCGGCTGAAGCCACACGGGACGTCACGCATCTCAAAGCGTTCCACACCTGAACCGCTAGTCGAAACACGGAACAAGACTGTTCCACCGCCACTATGCACGCCGTCGTAGGTAGCCCCTGGGATGTGATTGGCCGCGGCATACTCGAAACCTGCGAAAGCCATTACAACAAGCGATCTAGCGGAAATAACGATTGCGGCCTTGACGGGAACTCTCATCTTACCCTCCGTAGTTCTATGGTAGTAGTCGCTCAAACCCCGGCGCACGCGGGGTGACAATAACAAACGTAATAGTCTAGGATACCAACATTTGCGAGGGTTACATTCGAAATCCCAAAAAACAATCGAAATCCCAAAAATTTTTTGGCAGTACTTGGGAATCTCGCCAGAAATCCCTCGCCCTTGACTCGATGCGCGGCGAATTGCGCTCGCGTCCAGCTCGCCATTGAGACGCTCAAGCGAACGTCGTCAACAACATTTGCGGATCTTTAGCAGGCTGGGTTGTTCAATGAAACGGTTATCCTGAGGAGCCAATTTTCGGGTTGCTATCCGTAGGCACCGCGGGAATTCTCGCTCCAACTGCGATGCACGACCCGAAAGGCACAGCCTTGCCAAGATCCGTTCTTCCGCCGTGAAACAACAACCAAACAGTGACAGCTCGCATTCTACCTTCGACGATAGCGACGTAAGGCACTCCCAGAAGCACCTGTGCGCCGACTCAATGAAGTTGTATCCAGAACGACCGGAGTGAGCCATTCCTCTGGCTGCAAGTCTTGCATCGCTGCGTCGATCCGCTGTGTCCGCGATTTTACCGTGGATCGCGGTACCGTCGCACTACGAGCCACCGGAAATGGGGTGGCAACCGTAGGTCGGGTCGGTGAGGCATCACCCGTCCAATTGGAATACACAATGGCCGTATCCGCCCCATCGATCACGTTGTCGAAGTTGAGATCGCCACTTGCCCAGGTCCCCCCCGCACCATTCCAGTTGGAAAATACCGCCGAGATGTCCGCACCGTCTACGGAACCGTCCAGGTTGATATCTCCCATCTGTGCAATTCGCACTGTCGTCTGATAGTCGTCTCCGGCGATCCCGTCGTGGTTGCCGTCCAGTCGCGTGCCAAAGCTGTTACTGATCCCAGCAGCCTTCAACGCCACGAAATACAGGCCATGCTCAAGATTGAGACTGGCCAAATTGAATCGCACCTGATTGGGGATACACTGGTTGGCAATCGCTGCCCAAGCAAACTCGTCAACGCGGCGGGCCTCAGGGGCTCGGGCGGTTGGGGTCAGGATAGCTT
The DNA here is from genome assembly GCA_027618625.1 of Verrucomicrobiota bacterium. Classification (GTDB taxonomy): domain Bacteria; phylum Verrucomicrobiota; class Verrucomicrobiia; order Verrucomicrobiales; family DEV007; genus JAGROY01. The sequence goes on along the minus strand of JAQCER010000383.1, from coordinate 2,712 downwards.
CAGGCTGAGTCTCGTCGGCCGCATAGCCCGTGAGCGTGACGCCAGCGGGAATGGCGGAGAGGATCGGTTCGGCAGTACGGGTTGCCTTCAGATCGGCCGTTGCCGCTGAAGCCACTGGCAGATAAGAGCCCTTCCCGTAGAGTCCCGATGACAACAACGCGATTAGGTCATTGATGTTTCCGAGCCCGTCGTAATTGAAGTCGCCTTCAAACCAGTTCTTGTTGGTGGCGAATCCCTCGTACCTTCCGGCAGCGTTCAGGGCGATCAGGTCTTGGACGTTGACGAACCCGTCCATGGTGGCGTCACCGACCGCGGAAAACCCAACGATCGCCGAGCCGTCGGGCAGAACACGGTAGCCGATCTCCCTGAAAGCCACGCCGCGGACGCTTTGGCTCGTAATTCCCGACCCGGTCCAGGCTCCGTTATTCCGGCCGGACACGATCAGGCCACGAAGCTCCGCCGGATCGTAGCCGCCTGCCGCTAGAACCACGGAACCGGTGCCAAGGTCGAGAGTGCCGGTGCCTGCGACCGTCAGGGCTGGCAGTGAGACCCGCCGCGTGCCGACCTCAAGCGTGAGCTTCGCACCCGCCTGGATGACGAGGCTTCCCGAACCGAGGGCGAGTGGATTACGGATGACCACCTCACCGGCCTCGACGATCGTGCCGCCGGAGTGGGTGTTGGCAAGCTCCAATACAAGCGTCCCACCGCCCCGCTTGATGATCTCCTCGTCGCCGGCCCGCACGAGTTGGTCGGTTGCTATTTCGCCGAGCGGCACGGTGATGGCTGGAGGTGGCTGCGGAACGATGACGGTGCTGTCCCGCGGAAGGAAGAGACCGATCTCCTCGATGAGCCGGCCATCGCGGTGGAACAGGCTGGGCAATTCGGTGGCGAAATACCCGTCGACGTTCAGGTAGGTCGCGAGGATCGACGTGAGTTCCTTGTCGATGTCCGTCGTGAAACTGATGCGGTTAAGGTCATCAATCGCTCCTCCCCACGTCACCAGATCGACAGGATCAGACGTCGTTCCGGTCACGAGCGCAGCGGGCTGCCACACGCTCGTGGTAGCGGTCTCGACGATGAACGTGTCAGCCGGCGAAATCCCCCGCCGGACGATCTCCGCGCCGGGATGGTAGGTGAAGTCGTTGGTGATGGCATCTCCGTACTTGAGAAGCAGATCCAATTGCGTTGCGTACGAGGCGTTGAATCCCGTCGTCAACTGCACGATCTCCATGTCGCGACGAAGCTCGGCGAGTTTCTGCGTTACGATTTCGACCGCCTGCGGATTGGTCGTCGGCGGGTCGGCACCTTGAAGTCTCGCCAACTGCGACTCCGTCCAAGCCGCATCCGATTCCAGGCTCGCCCAGACATAGCCGAGCGTGTCGTCGTCGCCGAGATCGATCAGCCGCAAGTCCTTGGGAGCCGCAAACTCGACGACCTGATAGCCCTGGCTGCGGCCCCAGTCGGAATCGGCGTAGTTGGAAGCGACCTCGAGGCTGCTGTACCAATTCGTGGATACCGCGAACCGATTGAGGATGTCGTCCTGCGGGAACAGCCCCGACACCGGAATCTTCAAGGCCTTGTACAGCGACGTTTCGCTGGGCACATCCAAAACATCGAGCGTGAAGTCGATGCCGCCTTTCGAGGCAGGGACAGAGATCCTGGCAACGCCTGGCACGGCTTCGAGAAAGCTTTGTGCCTGACCGATATTCGTAGGCTCCACGGGCGACGCGAGGATGGTTGCGCCGGCAGGCACCTGATTACTCGTCGTGAAGACGATGGCGATGGGGGCCACCTCATCACCGGCAGACGAAGCCGGGAGCGGCTCGATCTCACCGAAACCTGCCAAGGCGTGTCGTGCTTCCAGTCGCTCACCAGGAGCGATGCTCTTTTCGGACGACATCGAGCAGCCTCTCCCCCGGACTGCCCGGTTCCTCCATCTGCGGACGCCCGCCAAACCCGAACGGTCCACCGCGTGCCCCCGAAACCGCGGCTTCAGAGCACGCCCCATCTTGAACATTCTACCCTCTCTTTCTTCTACGATCATTCCACCATTCGGCCGCGGTGTTACGCCTATGATTTTCGATTGTCCGACTTATTTTCTAGGAATCTTGCACCTAATAAGTCTAAATGTAGTCAACTTATGTTAGGCGGACTAGGATTTCTCCTGGTTCGCTTTTTTCAGCCGGCCATAAATGCCAATCGGGCTCGTGGTGACGCCGACCCGTGGCGTCATCGAAGAAAAAGGAGAAAAAGGTGTCAGGAACCTTTTCTTTGCTCCGGATTCGGCGGCCTGCGGTTTTTTGGTCCTTCCGGGAACTTCATGGGTTGGAGGGCAAGCCCGGCCCCATCGCCGTCCGGACGCTCGCGGATGCCCTCGTGGCATCCGCTCACTCGGATGCCGCCCGCGGTTCGCCATCCTGGCCGCGGTTGGCGGCTACGCCGGCTCCCGAGGCACGGGCAGCCCCGAGCTGAGTGCGATGGCGTAGAAGCCGAAGGCCGTGAGGCCTCGGGCTGAACGACGCCAGACGCCGCAGCACACCGCACCTCACCGTGTTGGGTTTGGACGAGTGGATCCAGCGAGTGCATAGTGATCGCATGAGCGACTCTCTGGTGTACGACCTCGATCCGTGTGATCCCGCGTTGCTGATAGGAAATTTGATTTCCGGGCCGAGCCCCAAGTGTACCAGGGCAAATGCTCAAGTCAAGGGTTTC
>JAQCER010000382.1 GCA_027618625.1 Verrucomicrobiota bacterium | reverse complement strand
TTTTTACCCACCTTCCTCTGGAAGGTGGGTTTTTTCGTTGCAACGAAGGATCACTCAACGTACAACCGTGCAACGCACAACGTACAACAACGTTTCGTCGTTAAGCTGAAATGTGGGAACAACCTGAACAACCCGCTCGACGCAGACACAGTTTTAGTGACTTCATCTTTTTAGAGCCGGAATCGCCCGGCTTGGGGCGTTGTTTTGTTGTTTTGGTTCTGGTGACTCTTTAGAGTGCCGTCAGCCAACGGGAACGACCTGCCGAACTCCGCTAAAAAAGCAACTTCTTTAGGAATCGTTGGATCCAACGCTCCTCAGCGCTCCTTCAGCCTTCAGTTCATCCAGCGACTGTAGAGTTCCGGCGACGGTCCCGAAGGTGGGGGCAAACATCCAGCCGATGACTGGGATGAGCATCAGCAACAAGTAACCCGCCCCGACGCCAGTAGCCGTAGCCTTGTGGTTGCGTGACCAGTCGACGCTTTCGCGCACGCTGAGGCCACGGTATTCCAGAGGAAAATCCATCAAGCCATTCCCGGCGAATCGGGCTTCCAGGAGTATGACGAGGACGGAAGTGAACGGGCTCAGGACGGGAATGACAAAGCCGAGCGCGATGAGTCCGAGCGTGCCGAAGATCTCAAGCAGAATGGAGCGTGTGTTGATGAATGCACTTCGCCTAAAGGTGGCGAGCCCGGCCATCGACGTGTCGGGTTGCGGTCCGGCCTCGGCAAGGGTGATGGTCTCGGCGATCCGCCCTAGAAAAGGGGCTAGAGCCACGATGACGATATGCTTGTGAAGAAACAAAAATCCTAAGACCATAGCCACGAAGGCGAGCCCGCCAGCTGCCCAGGTAACCGCAGCGTCAAGCCAGGGCCATGGCAGAACGATGCGCTGATCCACCCAGCCCGCCAGCCCTCGTGAGCTCCAGTAGATGACGACGACCATGAGGGAGCTTAGCACCAGACTGACGAATGCTGGCAGCAGCTGATAGCGCCACAGGCCGTGCAGCGTCAGTGTTCCCGGCACCTTCGCGTAGCACTTGAGCCCTCGAATGAATGCCGAAAATGCCGGACGCCTGCGCTTGGATCCGTTTGGAGTCATGGCACCACCGTCTAGGTGTTTGCAGGGCACACTTCAAAGAGAAAATGCACTTGCCTTTAAGACGGAGACTGGCGGAGGCTGAACTACGCTGGCTCATTCTGCCAAGAAGCACGAGGGCGCGCAGCCAGAGATCCCTGGCACGCTTGCAACATTTTTCCGAGCGGTTCGGTTTTAAGATTGATTGAATGCCCAATGGCGCGAACAATGAGGAGCGGCAACTCGAATTCCCGTGCCTTTACGGCAGACATTGCTTCAGCTAAGAACTCCATACTCAAACAACGACAATGGCTCAGAATTTTTTAAAACCCATCACGGCATGCCTCGGTCAACCCGTTGCAGAAAACCCTACGCAGGTAATGATTGAGGCGGCCTATATGCAGCTCGGAATCGATTGGCGATACATCACGCTGGAAGTTGCGCCGGAGAATCTTGCGGACGCAGTGAAGGGTGCCCGCGCGATGGGCTTCGCAGGGTTCAATTGCACAATTCCCCACAAAGTGGCGGTGATCGATCATCTGGATGGCCTCGGTGAGTCGGCATCGGTGATACAAGCGGTGAATTGCGTGGTGCGTCGCGGGGTTCAACTCATTGGCGAGAACACCGATGGCAAAGGATTTCTGGAAGGGGTGAGAAAGCGCCGGAATCCTTCGGGTCAGCATGTGGTTATGCTAGGGGCTGGCGGAGCCGCGCGGGCGATCGCTGTGGAACTGGCGCTGGCCGGTATCCGAAAGCTGACGATCGTGAATCGCTCCGGTGAGCGCGGTCTGGGACTGCTGAACCTCCTGGAAAACGCGCAACTGCAACTGGAGGTGGAACTGGTTGTGTTGGATGGAAGCTACACCGTTCCGTCCGATGCGGACATCGTCATCAATGCCACATCGATCGGGCTGTTCCCGGATGTCGATGCACGGTTGCCGCTCGATTTGTCGCAGATCGCTGCGACCACGCTCGTCGCGGATGTCGTCTTCAATCCCGCTGAAACGCACCTGATCAAAGATGCCCATGCCATGGGTTGTGAGGCGATTGACGGACTTGAAATGCTAGTTGGCCAGGGGGTAATTGGGGTTGAATACTGGTGCGGACAGACACCTGATCCAGAGGTCATGCGGCGATCACTGGAAGAAGTGTTCGGCATCGGCAGTGGAAGTGAAAGGTGAATGAACGCTTCTGGACAGCAGCGCGGACCTGGTGCCACCGAATATCGATATTGCCAGCATGCTGGAAGTCGTTTCTCCGGCGTGTCGCCATTGGGATCAGCCCGGAACTCGATCCAGGTAAGGTTACCGTCGACGCACCAGCTAGCTGCCTTCGTGAGAATCCTGCTCGACGCCCTGAAGGTGCCTGTGTCTTCACAGATGCTCGTCTATTCGACGACCAGTCTTGCAACTCAGCCGCATTTCCCCCGTCCAATCCCCGGGCACTTTACTTCAGTGACGACATCTACATCGGCTGGGTTCCAGGCGACCGCATCGACATCGCCTCGATTGATCCGGATCTCGGGTGCATCTCTTTATCTTCGACGTTCCTAGCGACGAGGATCTGCAGCAGTATATCGGTGTTCTCTCATAACGCGCGAGACTAGGGGAATTGCCGACGCAGGCAATACCCGTTGTTGCTCAAACGCTCAGCCCAATTTCATCCAAAGATCGCACTTCACTGGTGGAAATGATGCAAAATGCTTGAGAAACGCGTGGCAACTCCGCTACTGTGACCGAACGCGCAACGAACCAACGAAACTAAGGAAACATGAAATTTTTTTCTCGACGTCTACCCTTTTTCGAATTCTTGCCAACTGTGGGACCGGCGCCCACTATTTGGGCGGCCATTTGGGCGGCGGTTACAGTAGCTGCGATTGCCGCCCCGCCGGATTATCGCGACTGGGCTATCGAAGGTGAGGGCAACCTGCGGGCGAAATTTGTGCCAAGCACGGGTTTGGGCGACTCGATCACTCTCGAAGAGGCGAATGGCAAAACAAAGATCGTTCCGTTCCCGAGAATCTCGCCGCTGGATCAGGAATATGTCGACCTCTGGTACCTGACCGACAGTGTCGAGAAGAACGCGAATGAGTTTCTGGTTTCCGCAGATATCTCGGCATTTCTCCGCGCACGTGACTTCGCGGTGCTGGACTACAAAGTGTCAGACCGCGCTGCTTTTTTTCCGGGTAAGATTAACGACCAAGAATTTAAGTTTTTCATCGATACCGGTGCCTTCGCCAGCTTCTTGAATTTTGAGTCGGCAGAGAAGCTCGGCCTCGAAACTCAGGAACTGAGTGAAGACCAGTGGACATATGGGATCGATGGCGCTGCGCTCAAAACCTACGCCTGCAAAGTCGACTCTATAGACCTCGGCGAGATCCGCGTGAACAACCACTTGATTCGGGCGGTGGATATCGCTCGATCACAATATTCCGCGCACGCCAGTGGCCGAGTGCTGTTGGACGCAGTGTTAGGGTACGATTTGCTCGACGAGCTGGATGCCGTCATTACTTACAAGGGAAAGCAGATCTACATCCCGCGGAATCAGATCAAGAAGTCAGTCGACATGCCGGACTCTGTACGCGACACCCTGCCGATCCTGAACGTGAAGGCGAACGACATACGTGGCTTGAATGCCAGTGTCGGGACGACTGTCACTGTCACTGGGATGATCCGTGCCGTCGAAGAGGTGGAAGGTGGCGCGCTGGAATTGCAATTCTTTGGGAGGAGAGTTGTCGCTTCGGTGCCCAAGGAAGTTTCGGACAAGCTGCCAGCTGGATCGACCAAGCGTTTTGCGAATCAGGACGCACGGGTCTCTGGAATTTTGAAAGAAGTGGAAATTGAGCGAGCAGGGCGCAAATCCAAGCTCTACCGGATTGATGTTGCGGACACTCAGTTTATTGAAGTCAACGAAGTGTGGAAGCCGACTTTGGCTGCCCGTCCAGTTGCTGATCAGGCCGATCCGAGCGTGCCCAGCCCTGCTGCCGCGGCACCTGCGGCACCTGTTGATCTCAGCAAGTTCACGCTTGGCGATGTCGTCGGTTATCGCACCTGGCTCGATCGCTTCGGCAAGAAACTCCGAGCGCGCCCGATCTCGATTGAGGACAACACACACGTGAAGCTCAGGGCCAGCGGCAATCAGAACTACTCGCTGCCGATCTCCGATCTGAGCGACGAAGATCAGGCGTTCCTGAAGACCTGGCCGAATCCGAGTGACGGTAACCTTGTTGGCACATTTCTGCAGACCATCTCACTTCCAGAATTCACGAGCAAGCGCGGCTACGCCGCCGTCGACTTCAAAGCAAACGACAACAAGATCTGGGTGAAGTGTCAGGTCGAAGGGGAAACATTTGACTTTTTCATCGACACCGGTGCACAGTCCACTGGCATGAGTTACGCAGCAGGCGAGAAACTTGGTCTCGATATGAAACCGAACGGATCTGCTGTGGGATGGGGGGGGACACCAGTGCCCATGTTCAAGGCCACTGCCACCGACTTCAAAATCGGCTCGGCAGAATTCAAGAACCTCGAACTTTCATTTATCCCAGCCGAGTGGGACGGCATCTTCGGATGGGATCTTCTGGAAAAACTGGATGCGGCAATTGATTACAAGAACAAGGTCATGTATTTTAAGAAGTAATCGCTGCTCCGAAGCGAGGCGGCTTTGATGCGAGTCGCCAGGTACATGATTCAGTGAGGCTTGAATTCTCGCGACGCGAAGC
>JAQCER010000381.1 GCA_027618625.1 Verrucomicrobiota bacterium | reverse complement strand
GGCGGAGCTTTTTAAAAAGGCTCGAACGAACTCGCCGCCCGAAGGAGCCGACGTATTCCGGTTCAAGTGGAACGGGCTGTTCTGGCTGTCCCCCGTGACGGACGGCTACATGTGCCGACTGCGGATCCCAGGCGGGGCGGTGAAATCCTTCCAGCTTCGGGAACTGTCGAAGATCGCCGACGAACTCACAACGGGATACATCCAGATTACCACCCGCAACAACTTCCAGATTCGACTGATCGAACCAAAGGACTGCCCCGAGGTCCTCAGGCGGGTGCAATCTGTCGGTCTCCACTCAAAAGGTGCGGGCGCGGACAACATTCGCAACATCACCATGAACCCGTGCGCTGGCTATGACCCGCACGAGATTATCGATGTCCGCCCACTTGTCGATGAACTCGCAGCCCTCATCATCGCCGGGCACGAGTTTTACAATCTTCCGCGCAAGTTCAACATCGCCTTCGATGGCGGCGGCATGATCAGTTCGGTGGAAGACACGAATGACATCGGTGCGAGCGCGGTTGAAATCAGTGAGAACTCGGTCGGCCTGGATCCCGGCATCTATTTCAGATTCGCCCTGGGCGGGGTCACTGGGCACAAGACCTTCGCCAGCGACTGGGGAGTGGTGGTCAAGCCGGAACTGGTGACCGAAGTGATCACCGCGATCCTTCGTGTGTTCATCCGCGACGGCGACCGCACCAACCGCAAACGCGCACGCCTCAAGTATTTGGTTGAAAAGCGAGGCCTGCCCGGATTCCTGGCAGACGTAGAAGAGCTTCTCGGCTACTCGCTCACCCAATTGCCAACCGATTCTCCGGCACAACTTCCGAGAAAGGTCTCGCAGCAGGGCCACGGCCACGTCGGCGTCTATCCACAGAAGCAGGATCGACTGAACTACATCGGGGCAGTAGTACCGGTCGGCCAGCTGACATCCTACCAGCTGTCGTGCATCGCCGATATCGCGGAAAGCTACGGCAACGGCGAAGTGCGACTGACGGTCTGGCAAAATTTGATCATCCCTAATGTTCCCACAGCCTTCGTCGAGTCTGCCCGCCAATCGTTGCGACGCATCGGCCTGCGGACGGAGCAATCCCCTCTCCGAGGAGGCTTCATCGCCTGCACGGGCAATCGCTACTGCAAGTATGCAGCTTCTGACACCAAGGGTCACGCCATCGCGATGATGGATTACCTTGAATCGCGCGTTCCGCTCGATCGCCCGGTCAATGTTCACTTTACGGGGTGCCCGCACAGCTGTGCTCAACACTTCATGGGCGACATCGGCCTGCTCGCGTGCGCAGTCAAATCCAGCCCGTCTGGCGAAGGATACCACGTCACAGTTGGCGGAGGCTTTGGGGAATCGCGAGCGATCGGGCGCCAGATTTTCCAAAGTATTCCGCATGAGTCACTCGGAGCAGTTCTTGAAAGCACACTCCTCGCCTACCTCGATCATCGGACATCAGCGGATGAAAGTTTTCACGCCTTCTGCGCTCGGCATTCGACTGAGGAACTTCAGGATCTCTTTAGTTCGACAGCTCAAGCCACCGGTGTGCAAGCATGAGTTCCGGAGAATTACAGCCACTTCTCGCCGCCCTGCTGCGGGAGCAATCCAGGCTGAAAACAGCGGTGGAGGAGTTTTCAGCCTGGCACGCCGATCCCATTGCCGACCAGGAACCGGTGCGGGCAAAGCATTACAAAAAGCTGATTCCCCTGACAAAACCCCTCGCCGACGAGCAGTATGCCTTTGAGGTAAATCTTGATCAATGCACTGGCTGCAAGGCTTGCGTCGTCGCCTGCCACAGCCTCAACGGACTCGACGACGATGAGAGCTGGCGAGACGTTGGCACATTGATAGGAACTGGGCCCGATCCATTCGTCCAAACGGTCACCACCGCATGCCATCACTGCGAAGATCCGGCATGCGCCAACGGTTGTCCAGTGCTGGCCTATGACAAATCCCCTGAAACCGGCATCGTCCGCCATCTGGACGACCAGTGTATCGGCTGCAGCTACTGCGTAATGAAGTGCCCTTACGATGTGCCGAAATTCAGCGAGCAGAAGGGCATCGTCAGGAAATGCGACATGTGCCAGGATCGCCTGAGCGCAGGCGAGGCTCCGGCATGTGTGCAGGCCTGCCCTAACGGGGCCATCGCAATCCGTATTGTGAAAACGGGAGGCATGGTTGCCATGGATGAGTCACTGATACCGGGTGCTTTTCGATCCGATTACACACGCCCCACCACCCGCTATGTTTCGGCGCGAACATTGGCAGGCACCGCGATCCCCGCAGACAGCGGGCAGCTACGACTCGACCATTCGCACAGTCCTTTGGCATGGATGTTAGCGCTCACTCAGATGGGTGCCGGCACCTTTGCCTTCGGTGCCTTGGCAAGTGTACCGCCACAGGCAAAATTGGGCATCTCAATCGCTGCGGCAGCTAGCACTGTCCTCGGCATGATCCTGAGCGTCCTGCACTTGGGCCAACCTCTCAAAGCCTGGCGTGCCTTCCTCGGGTGGAGAAAATCCTGGCTTTCCAGGGAGATCATTGCTTTCGGGATTTTTGCAAATTTCGCCGCTCTCCCTCCGTTGGTCTGGCTGCTCACCGGAGACGAAGCCTGGCTATCGGGCACCATGGCACTGGCTGCGATCGCGGGAGCAGTGGCCGTTGCTTGCTCGGTGATGGTCTATGTGGATACCCGGCGCCCATTTTGGTCGATGCCCAGAGTCGCCGTTTCCTTTGCCTGCACCACCGTCGCATTGGGTGCTGGGCTCGTCGCACTAGCATCACCACCACTTGCGGCAATCAGCTTTTTTGCCACCGCCACTTTCGCATGCTGGGACCGATTCACGCAGTGGCAGGCGCTCGCTTCTACAAGTTCGGCCATCCACACATCGGCCAGAGTGATGCACGAGATTCTGACAAAACAGACTTTTGTGCGGCGGATCTTGCTGGCAACCGGAAGCCTGTCATTCCTTTGCGGAGCCATCATCAGCTCACCGTCACTCACCGCGATCGCACTCGTGAGCACATTTGCAGCGTTGATCATTGATCGGCATCACTTCTTCACCGCCTGCGCTGGCCCGCGGATGACAGGCCCATGAACCAATCCTCTCCTCGCAGCCTTCCGAGACTTACTCTGCGCGAGTGGGACGGCCCATTGACTGACGAGCTTCTGCGCGCGCCGGGCCCATTTGGTTTGGGACAGTTGCCAGCGAAGCAACAACCAACGTCCGTCACCAGCAGCGTCTGTGGCTACTGCTCGACGGGATGCAATTTGAAAATCCATCTCCGCGATGGGCGCCCGGTGAACCTCACTGCCGACGACGACTATCCGGTCAATCAGGGAATGGCGTGTCCCAAAGGATGGGAAGCGCTCACACCACTTGCGGGCCCACAACGCGCAACGACACCCCTGCTCGATGGCGCGCCCGTTACCTGGGAAGCGGCCGCCAATACCTTCTGCAACCGCATGAAGGCCATCATCGCTGAGCACGGCCCCGAGTCGGTTGCCTTCGTCAGTACAGGGCAAATCTGCACGGAAGAAATGGCGTTCCTCGGTGCCTTCGCCAAGTTCGGCATGGGCATCATTCACGGCGATGGCAACACCCGGCAATGCATGGCGACCACCGTCACGGCATACAAACAATCGTTCGGATTCGACGCGCCGCCCTACACCTACGCGGATTTCGAAGTGAGTGATGTGCTTGTTTTCATCGGTGCCAATCCTTGCATCGCCCACCCGATCATGTGGCAGCGAGTGCTCAACAATCGACGCGATCCAGACATCGTCGTCATCGATCCCCGCTTCACAGAGACTGCCCAGGCAGCGACGTGGCACATTCCTGTCGCGGCCAAAGGTGATCTCGCACTGCTGTATGGCGTCGCTCATGTGCTGCTGCGGGAAGACTGGGTGAACCACTCATTCGTCGAAGCCCACACCAGCGGTTTCGATGATTTCAAGACCTTCGTCCAGGACTTCACGCCGGAGTCGATTGAGGACGCCACGGGGATTTCAGCTCAAGACGTTGAGCGCCTGGCCAAACTCGTCCGTTGTGGCAAGCGCGTTTCGTTCTGGTGGACGATGGGAGTGAACCAGAGCCATCAGGCAACGCGCACCGCGCAGGCAATCATCAATCTGGCTCTGTTAGGGGGCCACATCGGCAAGCCTGGCACCGGTGCCAATTCGATCACCGGTCAGTGCAATGCAATGGGTTCACGGTTGTTTTCGAATACCACCTCACTGCTGGGAGGTTACGATTTTGAATCTGCCAATGATCGCACTAAGATCGCGCAGATCCTCGAAATCGACCCGGCCCGGATTCCCAACCAGCGCTCTCTTGCCTACGATCAGATCCTTGAGGGAATCGATGAGGGCAAAATTAAGGCTCTCTGGGTCATCGCAACGAATCCTGTCCACTCGTGGATCGCACAGAACCGCTGCCGCGGACTGTTCGAAAAACTGGGTTTCCTCGTCGTCCAGGACATGTATGCCGACACGCATACCGCCAGGCTGGCGGACCTCATTTTACCCGCCGCCGCCTGGGGAGAGAAAGAGGGCACGTTCATCAACAGCGAACGCCGCATCGGAGTTGTCCGAAAAGTTTCGCCCCCACCCGGCCAGGCATTGACCGATTTCAACATTGTCCGATTCCTCGCAACCGCATGGGGATGTGGCAAAATGTTTCACCGTTGGTCATCGCCGGAGGCCGTCTTCCATATCCTGCAGCAGTGCTCCAAAGGCCAACCGTGCGACATCTCAGGAATCGAAGACTATGATCAAATCGAAGCCAACGGCGGTATCCAATGGC
>JAQCER010000380.1 GCA_027618625.1 Verrucomicrobiota bacterium | reverse complement strand
CCCGGTTTATTAAGCAATCCGTAATTTCAAGATCCGTGACATTCTCCCTGAATCAATGAGAGGATACGAAAACTCCCTATTCCCAATCGGGGATTCCATTGTGAAGGATGAAGGAGCGTAATGCACGGTTGTGTCCATCTTGGTGAAAGGATGCAAAAGCCTTCACAGGAGAGAGATCTTGCACTATGGGTATGGGTACGGATACGAAGCGCAACTGTGGCTATCGGTTTAGTCAGTGCATCTGTCAGCGCTTCTTCCAATGAACCGCGAAGGAAATCAGACATGAAGGTAATCGCAATGGCTATGATCAGGGCAAAAGGAGGCGTCGTGGGCGTACTGGCGTTCCTTGTATTCGGGGCGAATGTGCGAGCCGAAGAGCGAACATTCACCAATCTCGAAGGCAAGGAGATCAAGGCGGAGTTGATCTCCGCAACGGAGACGGAAGTGACGATCAAGCTCGCAACCGGTAGGGAATACTCCATTGCTTTAGATAAGTTGATTGCGGCCGACCAGGAATACATTCGTAGTTGGAGGGCCGCGAAGCCCGCAGATGCAGCTGCGGATGCAGATGCAGAAGCAGAAGCAGAAGCAGAAGCAGTCCCTGACGTGGACGGATCTGGATCCGAGGCCAGTGACCCGAAACCGGAAGCGGAAGCGGAAGCGGAAGCAAAGGTGGAAGGGCCGGCGATTTCCAAGCTGGAACTGGATTACCGCTTCGTGAAGAAGAAGACGGGTTCCAAGAAGCTTGGGAAGGGGCAGGATGTTGAAACCTGGATCTACGAGGTGGAACTGACCAACAAATCTCGCGTGGCTGTGCCACAGGTGACGATCAAGTACGAGATGTTCATCAACTACGACAGCAAGTATGCAGAAAAGAAACGTGGCCTCTCCCATACGGTCGAGGGCGAATACGTGCTGAAATCCCTACCAGGTCAGGGCCGAATCAACTTCAAGACCGCGGGCGTTCCCGTTCTGACCGATAAGAGCCGCACGTTGAAGGGCGACATCGTGACCATCGTGCAGTATGAGGAAGAGCTGGCGGGCATCATTCTCAACTTCTATCAGGGTGAGAACAAAGTGGGCACTCAAGCATACGGGCGCACCAAGCGGGATTGAATTGCTGAGCCCGTTTTTCTAACTCTAATCCCACGGGACAAGTGGCGCAGTAAGCAGGGGTAGGGGGATGCTCGACCGCATTCCTTCGCAACTGGTCTACGGAATCCGCTGCACGGTGTACCAGGCTTCAGGATGTTTCAGCTCGCGCCCATTAGTGGCTTTGAGGGGATCCATGATCAGTTCGTAGACCATGCCGATCGGATAGGTTTCGATCGGAAGCGTGAGCGTGATGGTCTTGCCGTCGCCAGAGAGTGCGACTCCGGTGACCTCGACTGGCTGGCTGTCCGCTTCGGGTGAGCCATAGGTGCCGCCATAAATATAGTGATAGCGACGGAAGCGGAACTGTTCAGGCGCGAGTTCGGTGGTTTCTGCGATCGAAGCCAGTTCCTCCTGCGCGGAGCTTCATGGAATGGATGGCCATCACATCGGAGCCGTCAAATTGCAAGGCCGTGAGTCCAGATGTTAGAGATGCCTGATAGAGTCGACCGTCCGGGCCAAACTTCAGGCGCTCGCAACCGAGCGGTTGGCCATCGGTGAAGCGGAAACACGCACCCTGCCATTGATCGCCGATTTTCTCGAGCGCCATGCGCATGATGCCCGGGTTGCCGCCGTAACCGACATCGCCGACGAACATCTGCCCGGCGAATGGGCCGAAAGCGCCATCGGTGCTGTCAAACGCCGGGCCGCTGGTGCTGCGGCTATGACTGTAGGGCAGCCAGATGGCGCTGCGACCGTCGGGAAATTGTCCCTCTGCCAGGGCGTCATCGCGCGTTTCCGGATGTCCGTAAAAGCGTCCGGGAATGACGTGTGCGAGCTTGCAGGACTGAATCCAGTCACCCTGGTTGTCGGTGTAGAAGATGCCGCCTTCCGGGCCGCGTGCGATTCCGTTAGGCACACGACAGCCTTTGGCCACTTCTGTCAGGCGCTCGCTGCCGTACTCGATGCGCAGGATGCTGCCACGGTAACGTCCGGGATTCACGTAACCGGGATTCGTCCAGAAGAAGCCAGTGTTCAGTGCGAACCAGAGGTTGCGATCGGCATCGACGGCGAGACCAAAGGTGTACTCGTGAAAGCCCTCCGATAGCCCCCAGCCACTGGCCACCGTTCGATAGTGGTCGGTGACGCCATCGCCATTGCGATCGATCAGCTCGGTGACCTCCGGCTTCTGTGCGACGAAGATCCGGCCATCAATTACTTGCAGGCCGATCGGATGATTCAGACCGCTGGCAAAACGTTGCCATTGGACCTGCTTCGGCCGGTTTCCGTGAGGCATACGGGTGCGCCAGACCTCGCCGCGGGTCATCGCGATCACATACATTACTTCGTTCCCATCGAATGCGATGTCCGATGGACGGCAGTCGTCGAATGGCATCGGGATCGATTGCATCACGTAACCATCTTCGGCCTGCAATGTGTTGAAAGATTCGTGATCTTCAGAGCCACACACCGTCGTCCATTTGCCATCGGCATCGGAAACTTCGATCTTGTAGTCGATGGCCAAGCGGTCGTTGCATTTGCCAGTGCGATCGCGCGCCCAGACGACCTTCTCGATTTCCACCGCCGCGGGCCAGTCGATCTGGAGCCAGGCGTTCTCACTACCCGCCACCCAACTGTGCTCATTTCCTAGGATGCCATCGTTCAAATGCGCAATCTGGTGAATGGAAAATCCCTCGATCACTGACGACGCGCTTGCGATCCCGCTCAGGGCCAGATTCTTCTCGTTCCCTGGGCCGAAGACTTCCACCTCATCAATGCCCGCCTCACCGCCGCTGGTTCCCTCGATCACAAAGCGCAACTGCTGTGTCTTCACGGGCGTAAAAGTCTCAAGGTTACCCGCATGCTTCAATGCGGCCAGACGTGGTTGCTTCGCTACTTTCGAATCTGGCGATTCCTCGTTCACTGACGGATCACTCGGCAAAGCTGCTGCCTGCGATGTCGAGGGATCGAGCTCTAGTGCGATCGTTCGCCCGTGAAGTTTCGCCAATGTGTCCGCTGTTAGCGTGTCTGCGGGAGAAGCGTCGCGCGTGCTCCAGCAATCGAGGCGGAGCAGCAACGGCTCGGCCTTTCCGCTTGCTGAAATCGTCAGGAGTCGATTCGCGCCGGACAATTCCCAGCGCCGCCCAGTTGACCCGCTGGCCACGACGACGTGGGGCCGGTCACTGCTATGATAGGTTGCGATGGGGACAGCATCGGCGTCTCCTGGCGCCTCGGCCCCATCGCCATTCGCATCGAAATGTTCGACACTCTCCGCTGCGGCAAC
Source organism: Verrucomicrobiota bacterium (assembly GCA_027618625.1). Classification (GTDB taxonomy): domain Bacteria; phylum Verrucomicrobiota; class Verrucomicrobiia; order Verrucomicrobiales; family DEV007; genus JAGROY01. The sequence continues at coordinate 1,431 of JAQCER010000380.1, read as the reverse complement.
GGCCAGTCCGATGCGGGCACCATCCGGCAATCCCATGATTTCGAAAGATCGAGCCATACCTTGCCACGGCAGGTGGGATTGGAGGCGAACGTCCTCAGTGATGGTGACTCGCGTCCCTTTGCAGGCCAGTCGATACCGGAGACGAATCGCGGACTCGCCGATCTCATAGCCGTCGAAGCGCGAACCGTTATTGGGATCACTCTCAAGGGGCTGCTCAAAGGCCTGCCACTCCGAGTCTCCCGGCAACTGCACCATGAACGCCTGCGGCAGGAACCAACTCGCATCCGGCATCTCTTCTCCTGCCTTGGCCCAATAGAGGCCGAAGTAAGGTTGATCAGTAAAGCTAACAAATCCACCAAACCAACAGCTGATCAGCTGCAGTCGATCCGCATCGAACAAGAGTGTGCCGTCAGCGAACCCTAGCGAAATTCCTCGAGTGGGTCGAATGCCCTCTACCACTGCCGTATCGCCACGTTGAACCCGCGGCCAGGTTTCCTCCGGCGCAGGCGTGGCAAGGGCATTCAAGGGAAAATTGAAGGAAAGAGCGACCGTAACCAGAAATGCGGAACAGCCAAAACGTGGCAAGGGGGAGTGTTTCATTGAGGGATGTTGACCGTGCCAGATACGGAGCGCGGCTGCCAGACCAAACTCGTCGGTTCGAAGCGCATTTCTATGCTATGAGATTTTCCTGGCGTGTTCGTATGTCTTGAGTTGACGCCTGCACCTGGTCTAAAATGCCCCTATGCACTACGTCCGTTTCCGCTCATTCCTGGCTGCCGTCTTCTTAGCCTTCGTGGCATTCATCCGAACAGGCTGGACGCAAGGCACGGCGGCATCTGCCGAAGGCTTGATTGGCTACACAGAACTGCGCACGGATCTCCCTGGTGGTCGGCACGCAAATACGCGAACGAGCAGAGCCTTCGTGGTCAACCTCGACGGCTCTGGTCGTCGGGAACTGGCGCCGCATCTTGCGCAGGCGGCGGACACCTGGACGCAGTTCGCCGGCTGGTCAATGGACGGGGCGACCGCCATCATCGGCAGCGGATGGCAGGATCCCGAGAATGCGAAGTGGGAAGAGGAGAACAAGACCTTCCGCATGGAACTCGGCCGCTGGCGCTACGATTCCTGGTTGATGGATTTGGCTTCAGGCAATTTGACGAATGTTAGTGAGGTCGAACGCGTTAGCCATTACAATGCAGCGTCGTTTTCAGCCGATGGCACGAAGCTGCTCATGACATCGTTGGTCGGTGGCACCTCGAAGCCCTACCTGATGGAACTCGATGGAACCAACAAGACGGATGTTTCCGGTGGAACGGACGGCTTCACCTACGGATTCAATGCCTCCCCGGATGGCAAGCGGATCTGCTATCATGAGAACTACCAGGTCTACCTGGCCAACGCAGACGGCACTGACAAGAAGCACATCGATAC
>JAQCER010000379.1 GCA_027618625.1 Verrucomicrobiota bacterium | reverse complement strand
GTTGCTCGGAGCCGATGCTTCGCCTCGGCGCAGCATCTTCGGCAAGATCGATCGCCGGTTTCTCCCCGGCGTGCTGCGGGTTTTTGATTTTGCCAACCCAGAACTGCACAGCCCCGGGCGCTACGACACCAATGTCCCCCAGCAGGCGTTGTTCTTTCTCAACAGCCCGTTCACCATTCAACGCGCCAGGGCGCTGGTCAGAAACCTCAGCGAGAGTTCACCGGAAGCGCGTGTGCGCCGCATGTTCGCTGCCGTCTACCAGCGGGATCCCACCCCGGAGCAACTCGCGGCGAGTCTTGAATATGTGCGCGAAGCAGAGCCTGCGCCGGATCCCGATGCGGCACTGACCGCAGCCACAAGGGCATGGCACTACGGCTTCAGCAAAGTGGACCAGGAGAGCAACGCGGTAACTGGATTCACCGAGCTGCCGCACTTCGACGGAACTCAATGGTCAGGCGGAGCCGACTGGCCGGATGCCCAGCTGGGCTGGGTTCGCCTCACCGCCGACGGGGGACACGCGGGCAACACCGTTGATCACGCAGCCGTGCGGCGATGGATCGCGCCTGCCGAAGCAGTCATTCGGATCCATGGCGCGGTCGAGAAAATTCAAGAATGCGGCGACGGCGTGCGCGTTTTTATTTGCAGCGGCGAGTCGCCGCTCGATGCGTGGCAGGTGGAATTCGGAGCGACCACAGAAACCAACGTCGACCGCGTACCGGTCGTGGCTGGCGAGGCCATTGACTTCGTCGTCGACTGTGGAGCGAACAATGACTTCGGTTGCGATGGCTTCCGCTGGACGATTCGAATCGAGCAGCTCAATGCCGATGGCGTCGTGATGCAGACCTGGGATTCTTCGCGGGACTTTGGTGGCGATGTCAGTCATCCCGAGCCCCTGACCGAATGGGAACGCCTTGCCCAGGCGCTTATGCTGTCGAACGAATTCATCTTTGTCGACTAACATGAACACAAATAGAGTCATGCACGATCAGAACCCGCTCTCCAGGCGCTTCTTTCTCCGCTACTGTGGGATGGGAATGGGCATGGTCGGTCTGAATTCCCTTTTGAGTGGGGGCGCGTCAGGGGCAGGCCCCGATCCGCTGCGCCAAAACCGCTCCCACTTCCCGGGCAAGGCAAAGCGGGTTATCCATTTTTTCCTCAATGGCGGCCCGTCCCACGTCGATACCTTCGACCCGAAACCTGCACTCCAGAAATATGCAGGACAGCCACTGCCATCAGGAAATCTCCGCACCGAGCGCAAGACCGGCGCGGCATTCCCGTCACCGTTCGCGTTCAAGCGCTACGGCCAGAGTGGCATTCCGGTCAGCAGCCTGTTCCCGAAGATTGGCGCATGCGTTGACGACATCGCCGTCATTCGTTCGATGCAGGCCGATCTGCCGAATCACGAGCCATCACTTATGTTGATGAACTGTGGCGATTCGGTGCTGAGCCGCCCAAGCGTTGGTTCCTGGGCCACATACGGACTCGGTGCAGACAACCAGAACCTGCCCGCCTTCATCACCATGTGCCCTGGTGGCTACCCAATCAAAGACGCGCAGAACTGGCAGGCGGGTTTCCTACCCGGCATCTACCAGGGCACCTTCATCGACAGCAGCCACACGCAGATCGACAAACTCATCGAGAACATCCGCAATGATGTGGTGTCGCCGAGCGCACAACGCGCACAACTCGATTTTGTGTCGCGGCTCAACCGTGAACACAGCCGCGCACGAGACCTTGATCCGGCGCTTGAGTCGCGAATCCAGACGTTCGAGCTCGCCTACCGGATGCAAATGGAGGCAACCGACGCATTTGATATCAGCAGAGAGCCGCAGCAAATGCGTGACGCCTATGGCGATGGCGTTCATGGCAGGCAAACGCTGATCGCACGCAGGTTACTTGAGCGTGGAGTGCGCTACGTCCAGCTCTGGCACGGCGCAGGTCAGCCATGGGACAACCACAACAACATCGAAGCCGCACACCTGAAGCTCGCCGGCGAAATCGATCAACCTGTCGCCGCCTTGCTTACTGATCTCAAGCAACGCGGCATGCTTGACGATACGCTTGTCATTTTCGGCGGTGAGTTCGGGCGCACGCCGACGGTTGAACTCAACCCCAGCGGCAAGTCCCAACTCGGTCGCGACCACAACCCGTACGGCTTCTCCATGTGGATGGCTGGCGGCGGCATCAAAGGTGGCACCGTTTTCGGAGACACCGACGAATTCGGCTTCCGCGCCGAGCAAAACATCGTCCACGTCCACGACTTGCACGCTACCATCCTCCACCTGCTAGGCTTCGACCACGAGGAATTCACCTACCGCTACGCCAGTCGCGACTTTCGACTGACAGACGTCAGCGGGAATGTTGTCAGGGACATTTTGGTGTAGAATTGCAACTGCATTTTGATTCATTTGATCGAAAAATCCTGCCCCAATCTAAGCTAGACGTAATTCGTAGTCCGTCGGATTTCGTTCTCTTGCCGGACCGGACGGGCTTGCATCGCGCGGCTTCTTCACCCATTCTGCTCTCCATGTGCCGCCAACGTCCCAAGGGGTTATCCGCTCCAATCCTTGTCATTCTCTTCTGCATGTCCAGCGTCGCCGCAGTAGCGCAAGCGCAGTCCCTTTCCTTAGACTTAGAGCTTCGCTCAAAAGTTGAAACGAGTCCCGGCAGCGGACGGTTTCATGTGGAATTGAAAAGCGCCCAGTGGGATCCGGCGCAGACAGCGATCGTTCTGTGCGACATGTGGGACGCGCATCATTCCGTGACAGCCGTCCGGCGTTTGACCGAATTTGCTCCCCGGGTAAACGACGTGATCAGGGAGTTACGCAATCGGGGAGCTGCCATCATTCACGCACCGAGCGATTGCATGGATGCGTATCGCGAGCATCCGGCGCGGCTCCATGCGGTCGCGGCTCCGGTGGCGGGGGATGCGCTGTCGGATATCGCGGCGTGGTGCCATCGGATTCCAGGAGAGGAACGCGCCCGCTATCCCATTGACCAGTCGGATGGGGGAGAGGATGAAGATGCGTGGGAGAACGCGCAGTGGGCGGAGCAATTGAAGGCGCAGGGAAGAAATCCCGGCACACCATGGAAGGTGCAGACACCGTTGATTGAGATCGATGACAGCGACTACATCGCGGCGGAAGGGGACATCGTGTGGAACGTGCTGCGCGATCGGAATATCCGCCATGTCATTCTCGCGGGCGTGCATACGAACATGTGCGTGCTCGGCAGGCCATTCGGATTGCGACAAATGGTGCGCGCAGGCATGGACACCGCGCTGCTGCGCGACTGCACCGATGTCATGTACAACCCCGCCCGCTGGCCATATGCCAGCCACTTTACTGGGCTCGATCTGGTAATCGACCATGTCGAGGCGAATGTCTGTCCGACTTTGACCAGTAATCAGATCGTCGGGGGCAAACCATTCCGATTTTCGTTGGATCGGCGTCCACGCCTGCTCATGGTCATTGCGGAGGACAAGTATGAATCGGAACGGACGTTGCCGGACTTTGCGCGGCACTTTTTGAGCAACGACTTCAACGTCACCTATGCATTTGGTAGCGACACCGAACGCCATGATATCCCTGGGCTGCAACAGGTGAACGACGCCGATGTGTTGCTCGTGAGTGTGAGGCGTCGGGCGTTGCGCCCGGCGGACAAGCAGGCGCTGATGCATTTCGTCGCGGCTGGCAAGCCGGTCATCGGCATTCGAACCGCAAGCCACGCGTTCGCGCCGGGCGAAAGTGAGTCCATTCCCGCCGACCGTGTGTCCTGGCCCGAATTCGACTCCACGGTTCTCGGCGGCAACTACAGCGGCCACCACGACCACGGCAACAAAGTGCCGGATGGTCCAGCGAGTTTTACCTGGATCGAAAATCGTGACGGAGTTTTGCATCCTCTGTTGCGTGGCCTGCCTGATGGCAAGTGGATGACGACGAGCTGGCTCTACAAGACATCGCCACTTGCTCCCGGGGCATTGGTTCTGTTGCGGGGTGAGGTGGAGGGCCGCCAACCAACCGAACCGGTGGCATGGAGTTTTACCCGCCGCGACAGTGGACGATCGTTCTACACATCGCTCGGGCACCCCGATGATTTTGCCGACACAGGATTTCAGCAATTGCTCGTGAACGCCGTTTATTGGGCGGCGGATCTGAACGCTCCTGATTCATTGCCGGAGCATCCGGATCTGCGTCGCCAACAGGAAATGCAGTGGAGCCCGATCGAGCTGCAAGACGTCCCGCAAAACGAGCAGCTGCGCGAGGCTCCAGTAACATGGTTGCGCACGCTGGTGCGCGCGCCCGCCACCTTGCCAAACCGGGACATTGCACTCGTCCTTCCATCTGTAATGAAGAGAGTCGCGGTTTTCTTCAATGGTCTGGCGGTGGAGCGTGACTCGAATGGCGAGGGCAGGTTCAATCTCGCCAAGGAACTGTGGCAGCCTGGCCAGCTGAATTTGATCACGCTCCAGTGCCAGAAGCCATCATCGGATGCGCAGCAGCCCGAATGCGTGATTCTCGCTTCACTGGCTCCAGTGTTCGAACTTGAGGAGAAAAGGGTGCCGCTGGTCGGCCCCTGGCAATGCGCCGCCACCGGAGTGGATTTTCCGCCGAATTTTGGAGCTTTCCCGATCCCGCCGCAGTTCGGTGCCCCGACCGATCTCATTCAAGACTGGCCCTTCGAATAAAGACATAAAGGGTGCGACGGAAGTTTGATGCATTGACGGGATTGTGGGAGCCTGTGAAGCAGCCCTTCAGGCTGGGTTGCACATAGAATCAAGTTTCCAGGGCGTTGCCCTGGGCTGTTATGATA
>JAQCER010000378.1 GCA_027618625.1 Verrucomicrobiota bacterium | reverse complement strand
AACTACGCAGAGTCCTCCATCCACACTTCCAAAGAGTGACCGTCCGCCTGTCCGTCCAGGCGGACGGACGGCCTACAGCAGTTGCAGGCACTCATCGCCCTACCCCCTACGCCATACGGCGTTCGCGACCGCGAAAGAACTTGACCAGATCGATGAGGTAGTCGCGGTTCGTCATCACTTCAATTTGATCGATGCCCATCGAACGGAATTGCGTCCGGAGTGCGCCGGACTGAATTGCTCCGAGGGCCTCGTATTGCTTCCGAAACTCAGCACTGCCGGTATCGATCTGGATCAACTCGCCAGTTTCAGCGTCTTCCAGTTCGACCAGGCCGACGTTCGGCATCTTCACTTCGACTGGGTCGGTCACGGAAATTGCAATCACATCGTGCCGCTTGCCCATGATTCGCAACGAGCGCTCGCAATCGGCTTCAAGGAAATCCGACACGAGGAAGACGACGGAACGTTTGTTCGTCACTTTCGCGAGGAAATCAATGGCACCTGAAATATTGGTTCGCGCCTGGCGCGGCTTGAATTCGAGCAGGTTCCGAATCAATCGCAGGACATGAGAAGTGCCCTTTGCCGGCGGAACGTAGAGCTCGACTTCATCGGTAAAAACCACGAGGCCAACTTTGTCGTTGTTCTTGATCGCAGAGAACGCCAACAACGCGCAGATTTCCGCTGCGACCTCGTTTTTCAGCTTACTGCGACTGCCGAACTCACCGGAAGCGGAAAGATCGACGAGGAAGGTCACGGTCAACTCGCGCTCTTCCTCGAATCGCTTCACATGCGGAATTCCAGTGCGTGCGGTGACGTTCCAGTCGATCGACCGAACCTCGTCTCCTGGCTGGTATTCGCGAACCTCGTCGAACTCCATGCCCTGGCCCTTGAAGACACTGTGATACTCACCGGCAAGCACATCGTTGACCGCCTTGCTGGTGTAGATCTGGATGTAGCGTATCTTCTTTGCCAGCTCCGCAGGAATCATGGCACGTCGACGCTGGCTAAAATTTGGCGCACAATATCGTCGGAAGATTTCTCTTCAGCCTCGGCCTCATACGTGAGAATAATGCGATGGCGCATTACATCCGGGGCGATCGTTTTCACGTCCTGCGGAGTCACATAGCCACGGCCTTCAAGCAGGGCATTGGCCCGCGACGCCATCGCGAGGAAGATAGTGGCACGCGGCGATGCACCGTAGCGAATCAGTGGTCCGATATCGAGTTTGTAGGCCTCAGGCTTCCTGGTCGATTCAATGAGATCGACGATGTATTCCTCAATCTTCTCGTCCATGAACACTTCGTCTGCCAACTCGCGCAGGCGCACCACGTCCTTAGGCGAGATGATGGGATCGACGCCGACGTCTGGTTTGGTCCGCGCCATGCGTTTCAAAATCAAGTGCTCCTGTTCCTTTGTCGGATAGGTGATGGTGAGCTTCATCATGAAGCGATCGACCTGCGCCTCGGGCAGTGGATAGGTTCCCTCCTGCTCTACCGGGTTCTGCGTTGCCAATACCATGAATGGATCGTCGAGAGGAAATGTCTCATCGCCGATGGTCACCTGCTTTTCCTGCATCGCTTCGAGCAGAGCACTCTGCACCTTGGCCGGCGCTCGGTTGATCTCATCAGCGAGGATGATGTTGGCGAAAATTGGCCCCTTCTTGATCGAGAATTCACCCGACTTCGGATTGTAAATCAACGTTCCGAGAACATCGGCCGGCAGGAGGTCAGGCGTAAACTGGATACGCCGGAAACTCGCATGAATCATCTTTGCCAGCGTAGTTACGGTCAGGGTCTTCGCCAGCCCGGGAACGCCTTCGATGAGGACGTGCTGGTTGCACAGCAGAGCGACCAGCAACCGATCGATGAGTTCGTCCTGCCCAACCACAACGCGGTGGGCTTCGCTGCGAATCCGGCTCAATAGCGCGCTCTCTTGAGCGACGCGTTCTCCAATTTGTTTGACGTCTACGGCCATGAGTAATGTTTGTCGATAAAGAGTGATTTCAGATGTTTAACCGCCAATCGGACGGATAAGCGTGCTCAGTTCCGGCGCTTGTCTAAGAATGCCGAGGCGGACTCGTCCTGCTGGACCCGATAACACACGCACAGTAGGCGACAATTCCTGCACAGGATGACCGCAAGAGCCATCAAAATCGCATTGACAGTCACCATATCAATATCTAAAATACATATTTCGATATGGAATTGAGTCAATTCACCGACTACGCACTGCGTTCCCTCATTTATGTGGGAATGAGAGGACTCGATAGTCGCTCAATTGCCGATCAAGCTGAGGCACAGGCACAGGCACCAAGTCTACCGTCTGTCCGGGAGATCGCTGAGGCTTTTCGTATTTCGCAGAACCATCTGGTAAAGGTGATTCATAAGCTGGCGCTCCTCGGCTACATTGAGACTTTTCGCGGTCGAGGTGGCGGAATCCTCCTGGCGATGGCCCCCAGCGACATCGTGGTGGGAACGATCGTTCGGCAAACTGAGAATCTGTCCATCGTCGAATGTCTGGCCCCGGCAGCAGCGGGCGGCAAGAGTGGTGGCTGTTGTATTGCCCCAGCATGCGAGCTCAAACGCGCCCTCGCCAAAGCCCGCGATGCCTTTCTCGCCAGCCTGGACACCTGCACGCTGGCTGACTTGCTGGCACCCCATCACTCGCTGATGAGCCTGCTGCATCCAACCACCACCCGCTGACATTCGATTGCCTGTATGAGCCATCACGGGACCAGTTCCGACTGGATCAAGAGCAGCACGGCACTTTGCAGATTCTTTTGCAGTTTGGTCGCTACGGCAGGGATCACTGTCGGGATCGGTATGGCCGGCGAAGAAGACTACGAACTTGAGCCCATTCTTTACTCAGACAGCACCCCAACAGATCGAGTGGCCCAAATGGTAGCGGACTACGAGTCGGGGGCTCTCTCGTTCGGAAACGGAGGCGACAAAGCCTTCCTGGAGAAGGTGTTAGAGCACTTGAAGGTTCCCATCGCCTCACAAGTGCTGGTGTTTTCCCGAACGAGTCTGCAAAACGACCGCATCCATCCAGAAACTCCCCGTGCAATCTACTTCTCTGATGACTGCTATGTCGGCTGGGTGCAAGGTGGAGATATCGAGATTGTCGCCGTGGATCGCAAACTGGGCCCGGTATTTTATCGAATGGGATTACCTCGCGCGGGTCACCTCGAACCGCAACTCTATCGCGATCGCGACTGCATGAACTGCCATGGCGGCTCCAACACGGGAGGAGTGCCCGGGATGACTGTACGATCTGTCTACACCGATTCCCGTGGGTTCCCAATTCTAGGTGCCGGAACGTTCCGAACGGACCACACAAGCCCGATTTCTGAACGTTGGGGCGGCTGGTATGTGACCGGCTCTCATGCCGGATTGCGACACATGGGCAACCAGATTTTTCAGGAAACCGAACCCGGCAGCGTAGCACTGGCAGCCGACTACGGCGTTAATCTCAAGAATCTCGACTCCATCATCGACACATCCAAGTATCTTGCTCCTACGAGCGACATTGTCGCTCTCATGGTTCTGGAACATCAGATTACGGTTCACAACGCAATCACGCGCGCCCACTTTCACACGGAACGCTGGATCCATCAAAATGCTGTGATGGCGAAGCACTTTGGGAATCCCGAAGGAACGTTGAGCGACTCGACCAGGCGACTCGTCAAGAACGAAGCTGCACGCCTTCTGCAGGCGCTGCTCTTTGTCGAAGAAATGCCTCTGGAAGACTGGGGGGTCGAAGGCAATCGCGAATTTCAGGAGCAATTTCTCCGGTCGGCAAAAACAACTAGCAGCGGCCAGTCGCTGAGAGAATTCCACCTGATGTCGCGCCTCTTCAAGAACCGGCTCAGCTACATGATATACTCGCCGGCATTTGATCACCTGCCAGATCCATTCAAGGCTGTGTTCTTCCCGTTGCTCTGGGAGACGCTCCAAGGCAGAGGCTCAAAGGAATTGTTTCAGCACATCCCCGAATCCGAGCGCCTCCGCATTAAGGCAATCCTCCGCGAATCCGCAGACGCACTGCCCGGCCTGGACAATGCAATCGAAGCCAGTGACGGGTGATCCGAACGTGAACCCTCAGTTCAAGTCGCCACCGCTCTCGGGCTCAGTCGGCGGGGCGGGGAGATGTGCTTTCCAGCCTACAGGTTGAGTCCAGGCCTGCTGTTTCTGGCCTGCGAACGAGGGGTTCGGGTGATCCAGACTCGAAGTCACCCGGGCGCGGACAAAAAGTTCATCGCCGGAAAAATGATAGATCACCTGGGTGTCTTCATAGCTCGCGAGCAACTCGCCCGTTTGCGATGGATCACTGTCCCTCCGCGTGCCAAAAAATTCGGTGACATAGGTGACGTCTTCGCCCTTTGGTTTAACGATATCAACCCGAAGCGACTCGGAATCGTCGTGGATGAACGACAGCGTCACTCCAGATGAGGCGTAAAACCGACCGTCCCGCATCGCTCCGATCAAATCCGGTGCTGCCAATTGCTTCGCATGCACCATCACCCAGCCCCGCCCCGGGCTCGATTCGCCTCCATGATAGTGATGCGCATCATCGGTTGCGACTCCCAGCAGTGGCGGGACTTTGAGATCCCGTATCCGGATGGTATTCACAATGTCCCAGATCTGTTCATCACTCGGTACAGCATCGACTCCTTCGGCAGCTTCTCGCCCAAGGTGGTTGATGAATAGGTGGCCATTGTAGACTTCAAAAAACCGTAGATCGATCACATTGGCGATATCGGTTGGCTTGATCGACCACTGAAAGTTCGGGTGATTGAGATGTTCTAAGATCGGTCG
>JAQCER010000377.1 GCA_027618625.1 Verrucomicrobiota bacterium | reverse complement strand
TGGCCCGCGCCTTGCAAATGAAGCCTTTTGCCGCGTCTCGCTACGATCTTCATGAATAACCCAGGCTAGCTCTGGAATCAGGCTGATGGAGTGGGCTGATGGCCCCGTAGCGACAAGAGCTTTTGGCGAAGCGAGCCGAGATCGGCGATGAGGGCAATGTTGGACTCTTGCAGTGCTCGCGCATAGGCATGCGCGCTACGGCCTCCGGCGAACACGTTGAGATCGTCGCCAGCCAATTGTCGTAGTGTTAGGAGTTCCATTGGCAGGTCGGGATCGTCCGCAGGATAAGAGATGCTGAGCGCCAGAGCAGATGCGCCGCTTTGAACAACGGCCCCAACGATCTCTGCGGCAGGCAGGCTTGCGCCGAGATAGACGACGTTCCAGCCTGCTTTTTTCGCCACCGCAGTAGCCAGGAAGGCACCGAGTTCGTGGATCTGTCCCGCCGGAGTCGTGATCACGATGGTGGGCCCGCCGTGGGAAATCGGGTATTGCCGCACATGCTTCTCAATGAAAGCGCGAATGGTCACTGTGGCGGCATGTTCCTGGGCGACTGTCATGTTGCCCTCGTGCCACTCTTCGCCAATGGTTGTAATCAACGGCCCGGCGAGGCGCTCAATGATCCCGGAATAGCCGAGGCGCACGATGGCGCGGCTGAGAACGGCTTCCAGTTTCGCCTGATCCATTCTCCGACAAGCATCGAGTGCCGCCGCCAGGTGCTGGTCTATTGCACCGTTCATTTCGTCGTCCCATGCGGCCTCATCTCGTTCCAGTTGGTCACCATCTGGAAAGTGGCCCAAGCCGTTTTCGTTGCCGATCGTCTTCTTGGTCAGCTCCTGCAGCTGCGCGGTGCTTAATGTTCCGATCTGGCCGATGCTGTGTCCTGCCCGGGTAAGTGCGTGCAGGAGATTCAGTCTGGCGATGTCGGATTCACTGTAGAGTCGGCGATTGGTGCCGCTTCGATTGGGCTCCACTGCACCGTAGCGCTTCTCCCAGGCCCTCACCACATGTGGACTGAGCCCCGTGCGCTGCGACACGATTTTCATTCGATGGATAGGATTCTCTGGAGACAAAATGGTCAAAGGCGCACCTGCGCTCATCAACGTTACGTTTCCTGTATCGAAATGCGACCAAATAATATTTTTTGTGTACAAAAGATAGACAGAAAGCAAACATTGTCTATATATTGAATAGAAATGAATACTCTACTTAAAAAATCCGAAGTGCTTGAAGACGTCGTCGATTCAACTGATCAATCCCGCGAAGCGTGTCTCATTGCCGAAGTTGCGAACGGTAACAGACAGGCATTCAAGGAATTATGCGATATGTATCACGGCCTGATCTTCACTGTCGTACATCGTGTTTTAAATGATACTGAAGACAGCAAAGACATGACGCAGGAGATCCTGTGGCAGATCTGGAAGAAGGCGAACACGTTCGAATTATCAAAGGGCAAGCCGAGAACCTGGCTGGTGACGATGGCTCGGAATCGGGCGATTGACCGTGTGCGGGCAAATAAAAGGCGTGCCCGCCTGCGCGATGTCGCTACGCAGGAAGCCTTGGTTGCGGAGCAAATGGGAGAGTCCAGCGCATCTCCTGAGAAGGTTCTTGAGGCATCTGAGCGGTGCGAGATCGTTCGCTCGGCGATCCTGAATCTCACTCCAAAGCAGCGGGAAGTCATCGAACTCGCTTACTTTGCCGAACTGACGCAGGTTCAAATTGCAGATCAGTTGAATGAGCCCCTCGGCACGGTAAAAGCCCGTATCCGGCGCAGTGTAAAGCGATTGCATGATATTGTAGGAGACAAGCTAGTGACGTAATCCCGGCGCCACATTTTAGAACTGTGTAATTGCAGTTCCCAAAGCCGTGCGATTGTGTTCCAATGTTCCAATGTTCCAATGTTCCAATGTTCCAATGGGACACCACGCCTAGCTTCTCCATTGAAAAAGTCTTCAAAATTCATCTTCACCGCTCTCGGAGCATTGGCCGCCCTTTTTGCTGTGGTTGAACTGGTGTTGCACCTCGTGATTCCTGTTGAGGCAGATCTTGGCACGAGTCTGATCTTGAACAACCAAATTCAAGGTGTGTCTAGCAAGGTGCATTTTGATGTTGGGAGAGACTTGCTTCGCAGGAGTGGGTGGTCGGATGGAGCAAAGGCAAGCGGCACCGTTCGTGTGCTATGCATCGGAGGCCCGGCGACGGTTGGCATTTTGCAAAATGTCGAGGACACATGGTGGGGACAGATCCAGAATGTGTTAAAGGCAGCACATCCCAACAAGCGATTCGAATTCGGTGCGCTAGGTGTAGAGTCGAAAGGGATTCGCTTTGGGGCAAAGTGGGCGCAGACCTATTTCGGCGAATTTACGCCTGATCTCGTGATTGTTCAGCATGGCATTGAGGACGTGCTTATCCATCCGGAATCCTACCAATACGACCCGGATGGACTCCATCGGATACAGCTTCACCGTGAGCGGACGGGTTTCAAGAGTCTGTTGGTGAAGTCATCACAAGTCGTTCGTCGGTTCACCCGTAGCAGACAGGAGACGGGGCAGAAACTTCGGCAGAAACAAATCGGCCAGCCCAACTATTTTGGGATGATGCTTGATGTTGGCCGCGCCCGCTACCTGGAGTTGGATCAGGTGTTTTCCATTCCTCGAGCGAAAGGAAGCGATCCACTGGACGAATACCTTGAAGGACTGCGTACGATTGTGGCTGCTTCGCGCGAATCGGGATCCGAAGTCCTGCTGGTAGGTGAACCCACTCTCTGTGGTGAATTCATGGAGCTCAATGCACGCCAGCTGCTGACGACTCCGGTCGGGGTCAACGACCCGGCGAAGCCTTTCCAGAAACCAGAACCGGGCTGGGTGGAAAAAGAACTCTATCGTTACTACGCTGCCGCGAATGAATTTGCGAGCGAGGCTAATGTCCCGTTTGTCAATCTTCTGGGTGCGGTTCCTCAGGATCGGGCCCATTTTTTGAACGAGGCGCTGCTCACCGACGAGGGTGCCAGGAAAGTGTCGCAACTGTTGCTGCCAGCGGTGGAAAAGCTTCTCAAGTAAGCAGCGGCGTTGCTGGAGGAACGGCGAGCACCGAGCAGCGGCTGCCGAGCAAGAGACGTTCGGCCGTCGTGCCGAGAACGCGCTCCTTTAGACTCGACGCCCCGTGGCTACCGAAGATGAGGAGATCAGCGCTCGAAGAGTGAACATGTGTCAGCACTGCGCTGACCGGGTTGACATGTTCGACCACGTCCGGCTCGGGAGTTAAAGGCAGAAACTGCGATGACACACGGACGAGGTGAGCCATTTCCTCATCGAGAATCTCCTGGTACTGCTTTTGAAAGTCCTCGTCCTGCGATGGCTTCAAATCGTACAGGACATTCGTTGGGTGCATCCATGGCGGGTAATGGGCGTGAATCACTTTCATTGAGGCCTCTTCATCCACCGCCAGCTTGGCAGCAGCCTCCAGCACCTGTTGAGAGAGGTCAGTCAGATCCACCGCAGCGATAATGGAACGGTAGCGCCCAAGATGCTGGTTGCGATTGATTAGAACCGGACAACTTGCTTCCCCAATGCATCGTCGGGCGATGACGCCGGTGCGATGCTTTTGATCACTCGTGGATGAGCCCAGAACCAGAAGCTCGGCTCGCATCTCCCGCGCCTCTTCTGTGAGGGCAAACTCGGGGCGACCCATGAGCACTTTGACCGAGGGGCGTACCGCACTATCGCCGTCGATTTCATTCGTTCGGAGCTCTACCGCACGTTGCACTTTACTCAGAATGACATCCGTCGGCAAATTAAGGAACTGTTGCTGATCGTCGATGTAACGCGGCGGGATGACATGACAAGCCACCACCGTCCCATCTTCTTCAGCCGCAATTCTCAATGCTTCCTTCAGTGCGGCCTCCGAGTCAGGCGTGAAATCGAAGCCGCAGATGATGGATCGGAAGGTTTTCATTCATGCAGCGTAGCGAACCCCGGTGGAGAAGGCTATGCGTTTTTTGGCACGCACTGCGCTGCTAAGCAGTTTGGAAGGGCGGACTGGTCGTACCTCATTCGAACCAGGTCAGACTTGGGTGCAGCGCGTCCGCCGGGGCATATTCAAAGTGAACGATTCGCCTTCGATGGGGAACCGCGCTGCGCCGTGACGAGTGAAGAAGAAGCGGTGCCATCAAGAGCACATCGCCTGGATCGCACTCGCAGGTGTAGGTTCCTGCAGCAATTTCGTTCGCAATGGCTGCCGATGGAATTCTTCCACGCAGATGCGATCTGGGCACCACGATCAATGCACCATTGTTGGAATCAGTCAGATCCAAGTGAACGCGGATCGTGACCATCCGCTGCAGGAGTTGCGTTGGTGGCTGCACATGAGGGACACCGTCCTTCGTTGTCCAGGGTGCATAGCCGGGGCATTCGTTTTCAGCTTTCACTGCAATTGTGAGATCCTGATGCCATGCGACCGGCCAGTTTTCGTCTGTCGTCTTATCGAACAGAATTGAGCGCACTGGCGCTAAGACGGGCTCCGCGATCAGGTTCAGGAGTCGCTGGGATACGGCCAGATCGTGGAATATCTGAGAGCGGTGGCGCAAGTGGCGGACGCAGGTGGAACCAACCATCGAGGCCACCCGATCGGCTTCTTCCTTCAGGTGTTGAACTTCGTCGACGGTGAACACACTGCGGCGAATCTCAAAGCCGTTTTCTGTGAGCTGATTCATCGGTTGGAAATCCAAAGAACGGTCATCACTTCAGGCAGTCGCGCAGGTAGGAACCAGTGGCGCTGTCAGTGTTCGCCGCGATTACCTCAGGGGGGCCCTGCGCAATA
>JAQCER010000376.1 GCA_027618625.1 Verrucomicrobiota bacterium | reverse complement strand
ATCGTCACCACGCTCCGCAACTCACGCACATTGCCGGGCCAAGGGTATCCTTCGAGAACATCCAGCGCCTTCTTCGAGAACTCCTTTCTCACTTTGTACTTGCACTCAAGCTTTCGCAGAAAATGTTCAACGAGGCCCCGCCAGTCTTCTGCACGTTTCTTCAGCGGTGGGACTTCGAGCTTGAAGTAGCATAGACGAAAATAAAGATCGTCACGAAACGCATTCGTTGAGATCAAACTCTTCAGCGGTCGGTTCGTTGCCGCGATGACACGGACATTCACGCGCCTGGGAGTGGAGTCGCCGAAACGTTTGAATTCCCCCTCTGCCAGCGCACGGAGGAGCATCACCTGGGTATTCATCGGCAGATCTGCGATCTCGTCGAGGAAGATGGTGCCGCCATCCGCAGTTTCGAAAAGCCCCTTGTGGTCCGCCACAGCTCCGGTGTAGGCACCCTTCTTATGGCCGAACAGTTCACTGACACTGAGATTGCCTTCGCCATATTGCGGGCAGTTTACCGAAATATAGGGCGCGTCTGACCGGGGGCTCAAGAGGTGGCAGGAACTGGCCACAGATTCTTTCCCCACGCCACTGGGGCCCGTGATCAAGATAGGTTCATCAAACTGCGCGAACTTCCCTATCTTCCGCAGTAACTCAGTGACCCTGGAACAGCCACCTACAATCTCTATGGCGCGACTCTCACCCCACTTGGCAACAGAAAGATCCCTGATCTTCGCTGCTACCGGGCTTAGTTCTCCGCATGGATTCTTTTTCATATCGTTGGCATTTCGTTATTGGATTCAGGCAACCTGGCGTTTGTCGAGATCTGCAAAGATTCCGTCTTTGGCCATTAGTTCCTCATAGGTTCCCTCTTCTTCAACCCGTCCCGCGACCAGGACAACAATTCGATCAGCGTTGATAATCGTACTCAATCGGTGTGCAATGACGATCCGCGTAGCATGCATCGCATCGAGGCTGTCGCTCACCATCTTCTGAGTTCTGTTGTCGAGCGCACTGGTGGCTTCATCGAAGAACAGAATCCGCGGCCGGGTCACAATAGCCCGCGCGATCATCAGACGTTGCTTCTGACCACCGGAGAAAGCCCCCCCACCCTCACTGATCACTGTGTGCATTCCCATGGGCATGCCCCGGACGTCGTCAGCGAGGCCCGCCATCTCTGCGGCTTCCCACGCATCGTCAATCGTCAGTCGCGCA
Organism: Verrucomicrobiota bacterium; assembly: GCA_027618625.1. Classification (GTDB taxonomy): domain Bacteria; phylum Verrucomicrobiota; class Verrucomicrobiia; order Verrucomicrobiales; family DEV007; genus JAGROY01. Next base: position 3,610 of record JAQCER010000376.1, on the reverse strand, counting down.
TTGGGCCCGATGATATTGCGGAAAATGTCTGTAGGCATCAACTTACTGCTTTGGAGAACGACACCCATCTGCTGGCGGACATCGCGCAAGTCGAGCGTCTTGAGATCCTGTCCGTCAAAGTATACATTTCCAGATTCAGGCGTTTCAAATCCCAGCAGCACGCGCAGAATCGTCGACTTCCCTGATCCCGACGGGCCGACAAATGCGACAAACTCACCGGGTTTGATTTTCAATGACACGTTCTGCAGGATCAGAGGCCCGTCCTCCGTATAGCGGAAATTGACATGAAATAGATCAATCTCCCCCGTAAGTTCGCCCGGGTGCTTTCGATCTTCATTGATCTCTGCTTCAGAAGTAATGATCGGCACGATCCTCTCGTATACAGGGACGACTGCGAGCAAGCTCAACGATGCCTTGGACAATGCGAGCATCGCCATCAGGAACATCGAAAACGAGGTGGTGAAAGCGATGAAGTCACCGGTGGAAAGTTCGACCGTGCCCGACGCCTGAACCGAGACCATGGTGCCGAATATCACCAGTGAACAGATCACAGGATAGCCAGCATTAAACACAGCGACAAAATTTTCGATACGTCCAATGACGAAAGCGATCCTCTTTTGCTCGGAGAAGTCGCGCGCCCAGACTTTGAACGCGTGATCCTCCGCGCCAGCGACGCGCAACTTGCTTACGCCGGTCAAAAACTGGAGAACCCTGCCCGCGATGCGACCACGGATGTCAAACTGCTTCCGTTGATGACTGAGCTGCGCGTAATTCGCAGCAGCAGTTAAGGCGACCGCAATAAAGACGAGAAGGGTAGCCATAAGCGCCATGTTCATGTTGATCCGAAACATGACGAACAGTTGAAACATGGATGTGACGCTGCCGAGGACAGCGGTAACGCCCACACCCGAAGTGGTGGCCCTGATCGCATCGACTCCAGCTGCCCGATCTGCGAGATCGCCAGCCGAGTAACTGCGGAAAAACGTCGATGGCAAATTAAGGAGTCGATCCCATAGCGCCGCTTGAATCGAGTAGTCCATTTTTCCCTCGACCCGGAGCACAGCGATCGCCCGCGTAATCGAGAATGCGGCCACCGCAATGGCCGCGCTAAAGAGAGCAACGCCGTATTGCATCAGTTGGCCTCTTGCCGCGCTGGGAATCACCTTGTCAAAAATCTGGCCCGAAAAAATCGGCGAGAGCGTCCCCAGCACACCAACCATTACGCCCATGATCGCGATCGATATATAGTCTCGATTCAGGCCGAAAGACCCGAACTTCACGACGTCGATAATGCTCATCGGGCCGTCTTTGAACGACCTGTAAAACGTTTCTGCGAAGGGTTCGAGTGTTTCGGCGACCTTCTCGGTTACGGGCACGCGCGTGCCTGCACCTGGATTCACCATCTCATAGGCTTTGGCTCCGCGGGGGATCAGCGCCACCGGCTGCCGAGTCTCGGCCGTCCACCCCAGGATGGGCCCGTGATCCCGGTTCCACCAGTCGCCCCGCAACATGATCTCGCGAACGCGAAAGCGTGAGGCCTTAGAAATCAATAGCAGGGGTTCTACCAACCCGCCGCTTCCGGTATCGACCGGCGGTCTGACCGTGATGTTCAGCGCGGCACCCACCAGTTCGCATGCAGCAAGCAGCGGATCAGTGCTCGCGACTTCGCTATATCCTCGACTGATGCGCTTCGACTCGAGAACCGAACCGATCGAGCGCAGAGCGTCATCGAGAGCCCCCTGGCGGTGGTCGGCTTTCGAGCGCTGCCGATTGATCTCATCAATGTTGAGCAGTGTCTTGTTGATGAACTCGGACTCGCAAATCACCGCGTGCAATTGTTCCAGACCATTCCAAATCGCGCTGTGGGCGACCAGCGTCTCCGTATCCCACAACAGCACTCTGGTCTCAACGGCAAACTCCAGCCAGGACTCAGGAGTGATGGGAAAGATGAAGTCGCTCTGATCAAAATAGAGGTCCTCCATACCAATGAAGATCGCGTGGCCATCCGGCGCATGCACCCAGACGACATCTTTGCGGGCTGTCGCCCGCTGTGACGAGGGGATGATCGTTTCCGCGCCCGTTCGGAGGTTCACATCCGCCTGCGGACGGGGAATACTCTCGGTCACTCCTTGGGACAGAGACGTGACCCAGCCGTCCAATAGCGCAGCAAGTTCAATCCCTGTCTCCTTGTGTTGTGCGGCATCCTGAAGATCCTTAAGCGTAATACGGTAGAGCACCGTGCCTTTTGAACCGGCTGCGACGAATCCTTGCTGATGACCATAAGCCGCAAGGTCCATCCCGAACACGAGGCCTCCGGTAGGCACCGAAGTAAAGTGCGATCGCGCACCGGTACATTCGCCGTCCTTCACCATCGTGGTGAAAATTTCCAGCACACCTGATCCGACGTACCAGACTGCCTGCGGATCGTCCAACAACAATGGATTGTTACCTTCGGAGTTGCGTGGCTTTCCGTGCTCAAGAAATGACTGCGCGAGAATGCCCAGCCTTACCCCATCCAGCTCGGTGCCCGGTATCGATTCCAGTTCTGTTGTAATCTCCGCCATTATTCCTTCATCAAATCCTTGTAGGGTCCGTCCTCTTTCAGCATTCCCTCGTGAGTTCCACGCTGGACGACAGTGCCCTTCTCCATGACCACGATCTCATCGCAGTCACGAATGGTGCTCAAGCGGTGCGCCACGATCAGACAGGAGCATCCGCGGCGGCGAATCGCCTCGTCGATCTGCTTTTCTGTAGTTGGATCCAACGCGCTGGTTGCTTCGTCCAGAATGACAAAATTGGGTTCACCTACCAGTGCCCGGGCGATCTCCAGACGTTGCCGCTGACCACCGCTGAAATTCGATCCGCCCTCTTCCACGCGACTCGAGTCGCCGCCTGAGCGGCCTGCAATGATATCTGCAATCGCAGCATCCATCATCGCTGCGGTAATATTCCGGTCCGCAATAGTTGGATCCCACATGGCCAGATTCTCCCTCACTGTTCCCTCAAACATGAACACTTCCTGGTCGACCATTCCAATGGAGTTATTGAGAAGGTCCGGTGGAATTTTACTGCGCGGAACGCCATCGAACATGACCGCACCCGACCACGGTTCATGGAGACCAGCGACGAGCTTTAATACCGTAGACTTGCCGCTGCCACTTCCACCGACCAGGGCCACGCGCTGGCCCGGCTTGATGGTAATGTTAAGCGAATCGATCAGCGGCTTCTCAAGCGGACTGTAGCCAAATGAAACGTCCTTCAGTTCCACAAGACCGCTGAGCTTGATTACACCCGCGAGTTCCGCCGGTCGCTCGGGTGGGTTCAAATATTGATCGTCCATCGGATAACTGAGCGCTTCTTCGCGACGATTCATATCGCCCTCAAGCTCCTGAATCTGTCCGCCAAAAGTAACAAAGGTATTGATCGGCCTGGTAAAGCTCACAACCAGCGTCTGGAAGGCAACCAGCTCTCCCATGGTCAACTCCCCGTCCATCACCAGCAGACCACCCGCAACGAGGATACTGGCAGTGGTGCAGGCGGTAATGAAGGGAGGCAGGGCCGACAGAGTGTTGGCATACATGCCGAGCTGCTGCTTGGCCTTTAGCGCTTT
>JAQCER010000375.1 GCA_027618625.1 Verrucomicrobiota bacterium | reverse complement strand
AGCCTTCAAGTCCTCCATCGAAACCTGCCTAGCTGGCATCTCGACCAAGCATCGAATCAAGCTAAAATCACTCATGACGCTGAAGTTTCAGACCTTTGAGAATGTGCCATTATTGGCCGCGTAGAGAATAGGAATCCACCATGCACTGCCAACGGTTTCTCGCTCCCGCAGTGAGTCGTCGAGACATGCTGCGACAATGCGCCAGTGGATTTGGAGCGGTGGCGGCAACCGCGCTGATGGCCGATCCTGCGTTTTCCGGGGACGACGTGGATGCGCCGATCAACCCTTTGGCCCCCAAGCAACCGCATTTTGATCCAACGGCGAAGAACGTCATCTTCCTCTACATGTACGGCGGGCCGTCGCAGATGGATTTGTTCGATTACAAGCCGGAGCTGCAGAAGCACGATGGCAAGGAAGTGGAGATGGAGATCCGCCGACGCGAGATGAAGAAATCCAAAGTGCTGGGCTCCCGTCGTGTTTTTGCGCAGCACGGGCAGTCCGGGCTCTGGTGTTCGGATGCCTTTCCGCACACGGCGAAGCACATGGACAAGTTGGCGGTAATCAAGTCGCTCTACATGGATTCGTTTGCGCACGGCTCGGCGAATTTGCAGATGAACAGTGGCCGCGTGTTGCAGGGGCACCCGTCACTGGGAGCCTGGGTCGCCAATGGTCTGGGCACCACCAATCCGGATCTGCCCGGATTCGTCGTGATGTTAGATCCTCGCGGCGGTCCAATTCCAGGAGCAGCCAACTGGACTGCTGGTTATATGCCTGCTGCATTTCAAGGTACCGTTCTCCGCTCCGCCGGAAATCCGGTGCTCAACCTCCAGCCGCGGGGTGGCCGCACCTTGCGCATGCAGAAGGATCACATCCAGGCGATCAACGGATTCAATGCCCTGCATCAACAAGACCGCGAGAGCTATTCCGAACTCAGTGCCCGCATCGCCAGCTATGACCTCGCTTATCAATTGCATACATCAGCACCAGAGGCGTTGAACCTTGATAACGAATCTGCTGCCACCAGGGAACTGTATGGCCTCAACGACCCAAAAGTGGATCACCCGCTCGCGATCGCGCCCGCGCACTTTGGCCGCCAGTGCCTGATCGCCCGGCGTCTGGTCGAACGCGGCGTTCGCTTTGTCCAACTCTACTCCGGCGGTGGCCATCAACAGCAGAACTGGGATGCACACAACGGCGTCGAAGAGAACCTCAAAATCCACTGCCCCGAAGTCGATAAGCCGATTGCCGGCTTGCTCGAAGACCTCGATCGCCGTGGCATGCTTGAAGAAACCCTGATCGTCTGGGGCGGAGAATTCGGCCGCCAACCCGTGTGGCAGGGTGACAACGGTGGTCGCGACCACAACCCGAAAGGCTTCACCTACTGGCTCGCAGGCGGCGGCGTCAAGGCAGGCACCAGCTACGGCGAAACCGACGAACTCGGCCACGAAGCTGCCGTCAACCGCCACCACGTCCGCGACCTCCACGCCACGATTCTTCACCTCATGGGACTGGATCACGAGAAGCTCACTTATCACTACGGTGGCCTCGATCAAAAGCTCACCGGAGTCGTGCCCGCGGAACCCATTCGCGGCGTGCTGGCGTAGTGGTCCTTGCATGTTTCTTTGACATCAGTGAGTTCAGGTAACATGCTCGCTGAGAATGGCTCCTCACCCGGATTTTCCCAGTTCCCCCGATGCTCCACTGGACCCTGCACATCGTTGGTTCCCCACTGACGAGGCGCTACGCGAGACCGCCTACGAGAAACTTCTCCCACCACTTGTCGCCTCGATCCGGGAAGAAATCGATGCATGGCGCAGAGATAGCTATTCGAGATTGATTTGCCCAACCTTTTCGTCGCGGTGGCCGAAGCTGCCGAAGAACGTCAGAGCGCGATCGTTCTGCTCATTGGTGAGATTCAATACTTTAACCAGAAGGAACTGGGCGCGCTCATCATGGCTATGCAAGGTGCAGCAACCGCTGCCACCCCCGCCCTCGCTCAGAGGCGGGCTTGGATTCCCGGTTTCCCTAAAAACTGACGGTCAGTGAATTCGAACAGGCCCCACCGCCAGGTTCGCAGACGTAGTAGGTATAGGTGCCGCCGCCTTTCGCATCGATGTTGTCGGTGTAGGTGTCGGCATTCTCAATTGTGGCAATCAGCGAATTATTCCGGTAAATTTCGACGGCTCCGGAGGCGCTGCCAGTCCACGCAAGATCGACGCGTTGTCGTCCCTGCACTTTGTAGCCATCAGCGGACACCAAAGTGATTCCTTCGGGAGTCGTAACCGTGGCGACATTGGAAAAATCCGAAGAGCCTGAGCCATTGAAAGCACTGACGCGGTAGCCGTAGGCTGTTCCCGGTGTGACATTTTGATCGACGAACGCAGATACATTGGCACTGGCGGATTCAATCTGATTCCAAGTGCCTCCGTTCGCTGATCGCTCCACTTTGAAGCCGTATTCGTTCGAAGAGTTGTCGGTCCAGCCGAGCTGTACTTTGCCTGTCGAAGCTGTCACCGCGAGATCGGATGGTGCATCGGGTATCGGTCCAGCAACGAGGTCGGTTCTAACGAACAGGTGATCGACAAAGACGGTGTCCAGAGATCGGTTTCCAGCGTTGCGATTCGAGTCCACAACGCGCACGAATAATGTGCCGGTGATCGACTGGGGCAAGAGAACGGATTGCACATTCCCGGATTGGGTTGAAGAAACCGTCAGGGCCTGGGAGTAGCTGGCTCCATTGGTCGAGTATTCGAACTTAAAGGTATCACCGTCGGTCGAACCGCTACTCCATGCATTGGCGAACAAGGTCATGGTATTGCCTGGCTGGACGTTGAATTGCCAGACATGCTCGAGGAAGCTGAACCGTCCGTTGCGCTTGCCGCCGGATTCGCGTTCCTGAATTCTCTGTGCGCTGCCATCGTCCGATCGCGTGTTCTGGTAGGTTCCGGTTACTGATCCTGCGACGGGAGTCTCGGAAATGGCCACCTGATCGACAAAGGCCGGTGGCTCGTCAGTGGTTTCCGATGCGGTGTCTGAATAGGCCGAGAAGCCACCGCTGTTGAAGGCTCGCACTTGATACGAATACAGTGTGCTCGGATTGAGGCCAGTATCACTGAAGTTCGTGGTGTTCGCTGCGGTCGCACCGATGATGATCCAGGCAGCACCATTCTGGCGCACGATTTCAAAACCTTCTTCATTTCCGGACTGGTCATTCCAGCTCAGATCGATCCTGCTTTCCGACTGGGCGGTTGCAATCAAACTGGAGGGAGCCGCAGGGGGAGCCGGGGGAGCGAACGTGGTCGCGGACGCGTAATTGATGAAGTTCGAGTCGCCCGCGTTGTTGTAGGCATTTACCCGATAGAGGAATGTTGATGATGAAGGTAGCCCGAGATCCTGATAGGTGGTTGTGTTAGCGCCCACCGATGCCAGCATGGCCCAGTTGGCCCCGCCGTCGGCAGAGCGATCGATGTCGAAGCCCTGTTCGATGGTTGAGTTGTCGGTCCAAGCGAGATCGATTTCGGAATCCGACACGGCAGTGGCGGCAAGGTTGGTTGGAGACTCGGGCGGTGTGGGCGCTCCCTGGTCGAGACATCCGCGGTTGTCACGAAAGGCCGTGATCACCGGGATGGTGCTCGTCGGATCGAACCGGTTCGCGCCGGTGATGCTGGGGTTCATCGTGTAGCCGCTGCAAGTGCAGTGGCCAGCTCCCCAATTGTGACCCAGCTCGTGCGCGGTAAGGTCCGTGACCAAGGCGAAATTGCTGGAGAAGAGGGACTGGGAGAGTCCGAAGCCATACGAACCGCAGACCGCATTGAGCCAGGCGATGCCGATGACATTTCCGTCAAGTTCCTTTCCGGTGAACAGGTGGGAGACATCGCGTTGAATGCTGGTGTGGTTGCTCAACCAGTGCGATCGGAACTGGTTGAGCAGGGTGTTAGGATCGGTTGCGGAGTAAGGATCTGACACGTTCGTGCGGACGATGATGGTGCCGACCACATGGGTGATTGCCACGTCGCGCTCGTACTGGATGTTCACCGTGTTGATGACACTTTCGATGCGATCGCTGACTGCCGTGACCGATCCCCAGCGCAAAAAGTATTCGTAGTCGGCGTCGCAGGCGAGCTCGGCCACGCTCAGCTGTTCGGCAGCTGAGGTGGACGTGGATGGTGACTGCGTGGCGTTGGCCTCGAGCGCTGCCTGCAAGTCGGCGAATTCGTTGGCAGCACAGGTGCCGCCGCTCGCCAGCACGTCTTCCTTTTGGTAGACAATATGACTCCCAGCCCTGGCGGCAGCGATGCGCTTGCCGATCGGCTCGAGCCAGTATTCGCCACCGTCCGGCAATTGAATGCGGGCGTGTAGGCCATCCGGCAAGTGGGTGGCCGCCACGATGCTTCCAGGCACTCCCGTCACTTCCCCGCGCAGCGTCCGCACCGGTCCATCTGGCGTCGCCTGCAGGGTTCCATCGGATTGGGCTGCCAGAACGTTGAATCCAGCGCCACGGACGGAATACGGCATCAGATCCAAGGTGCGAAGCTTGTCACCAATCGGCACCACCAGCTGAAACGGTTGGTTCGATTTTTCGGGCATCGCTGGTCGAACCAGCACACTGCGTGCCAGTCCAAACACCGTGTTGGCATGGCCTTGAACTTTGGCAGCCAGCTCAGATTCGGAAGGAGTTGCAGAAACCGGCTTTTTTGTGCCAGGCGCGGAAATCGCTACCCAGGTGAACATCGAGAGGAAAAGTGCGGACGTTGCCGCTGCAAAAAGTGGCTATATCCGGGATTCGCAACGTGCGAATCAGCTATAGGCACAGTGCTTTGTGGGATGTGGGC
>JAQCER010000374.1 GCA_027618625.1 Verrucomicrobiota bacterium | reverse complement strand
CGATCCTGACAAGGCGGCAGCGCTGGCCGACCATCGGAAATGGCTACCCTCCACAGATCTTCCACCCGCCCCGGGCAGTGCCCACCGGATCCTCACTCACGATTCCAATGGCGAAACCGTTTGGGAAGGCAAGCTCATCAAATCAGATGAGTCGATTCCAGAACTCTAACATTCCTGCCGACAAAAGTTCACTATGAGATTTTCCAGTCTTCTGGCCATTGGTTCCTCGCTGCTACTCATCCTGCCGAAAGTTTGGGCTCAAAATTCAGCCACTGGCCCCACCTATGACACCGCTGCGCTGGGGAAGATGGGAACCACCATCAAATCAGCGATTGCCAGCAGGAACCTTCCCGGCGGAGTTCTCTGGCTGGAACATCGAGGCATTCCGTATTCGGAGGTTTTTGGCAACCGCATGCTAATGCCGTCAGTTGAGCCGATGACAGGCGACACGATTTTTGATGCAGCATCGCTGACAAAAGTAATTGCGACGACTCCATCCGTCATGAAGCTGGTAGAAGACGGCACCGTGCAATTGGATGCTCGCGTCTCTCTTTACATCCCCGAGTTTGTTGGCCTTCATCGCGAACTGATCACGATCCGGCAGCTACTTACCCACACGTCAGGCCTAAAGCCCGTGATTCCTGATGACTTTGAGTGGGAAGGACATGCGACCGGTATCCAATTGGCCTGCGCCGAACCACTCAATAGTTTCCCCGGATCTGAATTGCACTACAGCGACATCAATTTCATTCTGCTGGGCGAGATCGTTCGACGTGCCTCCGGAATGCCATTGGAGCAGTTTTCCCAGCAACGGCTCTTTTCCCCGCTAGGAATGGTCGACTCGGGATTTCTGCCGACTGCAGACAAGCGGGCTCGCATTGCTCCAACCACAGTGATGGAAGACGGGCAACCACTGCGGGGAATCGTTCACGATCCGGTCTCCCGAAGAATGGGCGGCACAACTGGGCACGCCGGCCTCTTCACTACCGCTTCGGATCTCGCAAAGTTCGCCCGCATGATGCTCGCCAAGGGTGTCCTCCCGAACGGCGATCGGTTGTTCAAAGCGGAGACCATTTCTGACATGACGAGGGTGCAAACCGCCGCCCACATCCCAGCCCGCAGAGGACTTGGATGGGACATCGATTCTACATATGCAGGGCTACGTGGTGCATTTCCTCTCGGTTCATACGGACACACAGGCTGGACTGGAACTTCGGTCTGGATCGATCCGTTTTCGCAGACGTTCTTAATCTTCCTCTCGAATCGCAATCATCCGACTGAAGCCGGAGCCGTCTCGCCACTGAGGAAAGCCCTGTCAGACTTGATTCCCAATGTGATACCCGGATTTGATTTCAAAAACGTTGCTGGAGCGCTGGCCCCTGCCGATGAATCCGCCACGGCAGATGCCATGCAAAGGTTCACGGCGAGCATCCCCGATGGAAAGGTGCAGAATGGAATCGACGTGCTGAGAGCCCGGAATTTCGAACCTTTGAAGGGACTTCGACTGGGGTTGATTACCAATCACACAGGCCTGGCCCGCGACGTTAAAACGACGATCGACCTGCTGCACGAATCCTCCGCGGTCAAACTCACGGCACTGTTCAGTCCGGAACACGGCATCCGTGGGCAGAAAGATGAAGCCGTTGGCGACGAGAAAGACAAGGCTACAGGACTCCCCATCTACTCACTCTATCAGGAGCATCAGAGAAAACCATCGGCCGAGCACCTGAAAGAACTGGATGCACTGGTTTTCGATATTCAGGACATTGGCTGTCGATTTTACACCTACATTTCGACCATGGGCATGGCAATGGAAGCGGCTGCCGAAAACGGAATCCAATTTGTCGTCCTCGACCGTATCAATCCGATCAATGGCCTGAGCGTCGAGGGACCACTACGCGATGGCGAATCGAGCTTTACTGCGTTTCATTCGATCCCAGTGAGGCACGGCATGACTGCAGGAGAACTGGCCATGATGTTCAAAGCGGAGCGGGACCTGGCCACACTTGATTTGAAAGTCATTCAGGTAGAGGGGTGGCAGCGCTCCCAGTTCCAGGATCAGACCGGGGTTCCGTGGGTTGATCCGTCACCAAACATGCGATCTTTGGAGGCAGCCATTCTTTACCCAGGGGTCGGACTTCCTGAATTCACAAATCTCTCGGTGGGACGCGGCACACGGATCCCATTCGAATTGGTCGGCGCCCCTTACATTGATTCCAACGCGTTTGCGCACGCTCTGAATGCAGCATCCATCCCAGGGGTGAAATTCCTGCCCGTCCACTTCACTCCTACCGCCAGCAAGTTCAAGGATGAGCGCTGTGGCGGGGTCAAAATCCTGCTCACCGACCGCAATGCCTGCACTCCAGTTTCGATCGGCGCCGCGCTCGGCCGCACACTGCAAACTCACTATCCAACACAGTGGGACAACAAAGATTTCGACAAACTGCTCGCCCATCCCGCCACCTTCGATGCCGTAGTCAAAGGCACGGATCTTTCGACGATTCAGAGCAAGTGGGAGGCAGACAAAGCCGCATTCCTTGAGCGCAGAAAGCCCTTTCTACTCTACTGATTGACGGATTGGACTGGTTCGTTGATTAACGCCATCCATCCGGCATTCCTGCTTCCAGCAGCCAACACTGAACCTCCGCGTAGAACCGCGACTGAAAATAGGCTCGCCACTGGCCTTTCGCGAAAAGATCTTCAAGCGACAGACTCGTGTTCTCGCTCGGTAATTTGTATTTCTCCTGAAGGACAAGGCGAGCTTGGTTAAGGGCGCTGTACCACAGCTCCACATGCTCAACTCTCAGCTTCACCACAAAGCGTTTCATCGGAAGCTTTCGAACTTGCCGCGCATCCGCCACATCACTCTCCAGTTGATCCAGCGCATCGTCAAAGCGCGTCCGCAGATCGGGCACAACAAATTCCTTCCAGTCCGCGATGGTATCAAAATCGTGCTCATCCGCATCAGCAATCGGCGCGGGAAACAATCGCCGCTCAGCCTCCGGGCAAGCAGTCGGATCTGCCGCATCGCGGACTCCGCGAAGCATCTCCAACTCGGTCTCTCCTAGACCGCCAATCATGAGTTGTGTTCCGTCCTCCGACTTCGTGATGTGCATGTGCTGGTGGATGCGATGCCTGACCAGAATCACGCCTTTTTCATCGTCGCCTGCAACTGGTATCCTTGGAGTTGTTGCACGTAAAACTCAGCCTTCTCACGCTCGCCAGACCACACAACACATTTTCCTTTCTGATGCACATCAAGCATCATCTGGGTAGCTTTGGCCTCCGAATAGCCGAACACTTTTTGTAAAACCATGGTCACGTATGGCATCAGGTTGACGGGATCATTGAAGACAATAACGTTCCAGGGAGTGTCCTGCTCAGTAACCGTCTCCGTGTCCGCGATTGGAGCATCCAGCACTTCTGTCTCTGGATTCGCAGCGGCCAGAAATTGGCCAGGCCATCTATCGCGTATGTCAATTCGACGTTCCACCTGATTCATGTTACGGTCTTCATTCAAGCGCAGACGCCAAATGAATGCTCGCCCCCCCCTATCACCTTAGCAAAAATACTCCCTGAATCAATAAGGGCTCCCCGGCACTCGATGTAGAACGATTCCACACCGTTTCGACTGGCAGGAATTCCTGCGGGAAGTCGCCCGCTACGCCATTCGGCATACAGGTAAGCGGGCAGCACGTGCATCATCGGCACATGAAAAATCGCCGCTTCCGTGGCAAAAAAAGTAGAATGGTGGCCGACAATTTTCTGATCGAGAACTGCCTTTCGCAACTTTTCCAGCATCTTCACGTGGCGGGCACCGTCCATCGACGAGTGAAACTGACATCCCGCCATTGCGCTCCGTTCCGCAACCTCCATCGAAAACTGATCTCCCAGTGCTTGATCCAACTGAATGACCGCGTGCACATCGCCAAGATGCGCTGCGGTGAAGACCTTGATCAAGTGCGGCGCCAGGACATTGGCAAAAAGATGATTCCGCCAGTGATCCCATTCCCTCGCCCATTCTCGTGCCCATTGCCCTTCTCCCTCTCCCCCACTGCCAAGGGTAAACGTTAGTGGCAAATTTACGTCTCCTCCCATCAAGCATACACGAATAGCGCGCGCCAGCTCGTCGGCATTGCCGTCAGCAGATTCATAGATGGGTTCACTTCGGAGGGTATCCATAGTCAGACACGCGAGACTACCACAGACACCTTTGAATGCAAACCACCCAGCCACCCAAAAATGTGCCCACCAGCTTCACATATTCTTGACAAGAACGGACAACGGTGAATCACCATGGCATATGGTTACCGTTACCATGATCAGCGCAATGACCCACGACCGTGTGATCGGCGCAACGGGCGGTGGCATCCCGTGGCATCTCCCCCGCGACGGAACCCATTTCCGAAAATATACCAACAACAAGCACATGCTTCTTGGCCGCAAGACGTTCGATGAAATGTCCGGATGGTTCACCAATCAAACACCACTCGTCCTCACATCACAACAGGACTACAGGCCCGGGATCGGAGCCAGGGTCGGTTCGGTTGCCGAAGCAATCGATTTCGTGCAAACTTCCTGTGCCGGCGAACTTGTCGTTTCTGGAGGCGCCCAGGTATACGCTTCCGCACTCCCCTTCGCTGACCGCCTCGTCCTCACTATTGTGGATGCGACAGTCGAAGGCGCCGCCTACTTCCCGGACTATCGCGCGACGGCAACGTGGGAAACCGTCTCAGACGAGCACTTTGCGGCGGATCAAGACAACCCGTTCGCCATGACATTCATTATACTGGATCGTGTCCGCGATGCCAGGAATGCTTGACGCACCCCAAGGCATGCCGAACC
>JAQCER010000373.1 GCA_027618625.1 Verrucomicrobiota bacterium | reverse complement strand
CAGGGAACGACCGGTGCCGCTGGATGAACTGCCGGCGTGGGGGCTGCCGTATCGCGCGCCAGCCAGCGTGAAAGGGTACTGGCCGCGGCTTGCGCTCGAAGTTTTGGCTGCCGGAGCGGGGCCACTTTTGATCTTTGCACCGCAGCGCGCCAATGCCGAAAAAATTGCGCGCCAGTTGGCGAAAGCTTTGCCAGCAAATGATCCGCTGTCGCTTACCCAACAGCAGAAGCAGGTCTGTGGCAAGGAGTTAGTGACAATGTTAGAAAAGCGGGTGGCGTTTCACCATAGCGGTTTGCCCTACGGCCAGCGCGCTGGTATCATCGAACCACTGGCCAAGGCCGGGCAGCTGCGTGTGGTGGTCGCCACGATGGGCCTCGCGGCAGGGATCAATTTCTCGATGCGCTCGGTGCTGGTGTCGGACACTCGATACTTCAGTGGCGAAATGGAGCACGACGTTGCTTGTGATGAACTCCTGCAAATGTTCGGTCGCGCCGGTCGCCGTGGACTTGATGAAATTGGCTATGTCATCGTCGACGATCGTACGCCAAGACTTGCAGATGCCGCGCCCAAACAATTGCGCCGATCCAATGAGATCGACTGGCCTACCCTGATTGGCGCCATGCATCGTGCTTCGGAAGCAGGCGAATCGCCGATTGAAGCCGCACGCGCCTTGTGCCGATCCCTGTTCAGCAAGCAGCGCATCGAGCTCGGTTTCTCCAGAGTGGCTGACGAGCGGGTTACCAGAAATGGTGTTGGCTCGGATGCTGTGTTCGGCCTCGTTCCAACCAAGCATCAGATCTTCAATGCCGCAGGGGAATGGGAAGCCTGGCGCTCCGATCGAGTGACATCGGCGCAGTATGGTTCGGCAGTAATCGCGACGAACAACGGTGCCGTACCGGCGCTTTCCGTGTTTTCGTTCGTCGCCAGCACGTTCGAAGTTGGGCGAGTCGCAAAACTGGGTGTCAACTACGGGCGGGAGTTCGCGATAGCGGTGCGTCAGCCGGAGGGCGATTTCACTCTTACAAAAAATGTTCGTGCGTCGCTCACTCGGGGCAAAAGAGATCGGTTTTCGTTCGCTCAGCTGAAGTCAGAGATCGTGCCCCTTTTGAGTGATCGGTTCGAAGGTGGTGAGCTTATCGCGTTTGAAGAACGCAATGGGACGGCCGTGGCACTCATCGATTTCAGCCATGCGGAGTGCTCGGTATATCAGGATCTCTCCGGTGCTTTGCTCGTCACTCCGCGCGAACGTCACTTGTCGCGGGTTGCCGATGCCAACGTGGTGGACACCTCAGGGCTCGCACATGCTGCGCCTCCGGGGACAGCAGCCTACGCATGGCGCAAGCTCGAGCTTGTCGACCCTAACGGTACACCCACACGCAGAGGTGTGATCTTCAGCTTCTTTCACCACGGCGATGGACTTGCCATTGCGGCTGCGCTCGAGGACGAAGCTTACAACGTGAGGGAGATCATCATGCACCTCGCGAACATCAGGGGAGGGCATCGGTTTTCAGATGCGCAGAATTTTAAGCCGATCGGCAGTGAGCGACTCGGGGCCGTGTGTCGACAGGTTTTTGGTGCTGTAAATCATACCGGTTACCTCGACATGGGGGTGCCTGTCGGCTACGGGGAGGGCACTGCCGAGGTGCTGGCCGAAGTCCTGCGGGACACGAGTGCAAAAAGGAAGGCGGCGAGTGAATCGTTGGGCGAAGGCGACATCGAACGTGCACTGGTCGAGTGGTTCAGTTTCCTCCGGCATATCCAGCATGCACCCGATTACCCATGGCAGCGCTGGATGGATCTCAAGCGCGAAGCTGCCGAATCTCTGCAACGACACGGTGTCCGGAGCCCTATGCGCACGTTGCCGGAGTTCCCTGTAGCAATGCTCAATCGACCAGTGCGGCACCAGATTCACCTCAGGAATCTGGGGAGGAATGGTCACTGACCCACAACTGTTGCAAAACTTCTCCTTGCATCAATCCGTTCTGGAGCGACTATGTGGAATCCGATCGGGTGATCGGAGGGCAATCTGCATCAGCGCAGGCTCATGATGGGTGACGACTTGCGGTGCTAACCGCGACACCGGGCGCTAGTCCTTGATGATGCGCTAATCTGAGCTAACCTGAGCTAATCTATTGAGCCTTTTATGTGCGCTACTACTGTGCGTGAAAGGGATTCCATTGATCCATTGATCCATTGATCCATTGATCCATTGATGCAATTCTTGATCCTTCGCGGCGCGATGCCGCTGTGATGACGCATGAACATCTGGAAATAGAATTGGTATGACGCTCGCAAGATCGGCAGTGCCCCGCCATTTCACTCAAGAGGACACTATGGTACAGATTCCTGGAAAGAATGCTGCGCTCAAAACTCATGGACCATCATTGAGTCCAACTATCCAACCCTAAGTTAATGGAAAATCAGATACTGAAACTGCTGGCTCGAAAAACCTACGTGCCCGCAAACGTCCCGGAACTTCTCGAACTGCTGAAGCTTCCCGCAAACCAACAACAGCAACTCCAGCAAGTGCTGAAAGACCTATCCCAGAGCGGTCAGGTCGCCCGAATCAAGGGAAATCGGTACTTCCTCGCGCAGGAGGCCGACTTGATTCCAGGTCGCATCCAGATCACCCGGCAAGGAAGTGGATTCCTCACTCCAGATGATGAGACGATCTCTGAGATCGCCATCGCTTCGAGTGAGACAGGCACTGCCATGCACGAGGATCGTGTCCTGGTTCGACGCAACGTCCGACCAGCAGCAGTCGCCGCTGGAGATGATAAGCCGCACACTGGAACCGTCATCCGCGTTCTTGAGCGCCGCCGCAAGCAGATCGTGGGAACTTTGAAGAAGAGTGCCCGGTTCCTTTACGTGGTTCCTGACGATCCGCGCATGCCTCAGGACATTTACGTCCCTGAGCCACGTGATGTTGGCCGAGTCGCGAACCCCGGCGACAAGGTCGTCGTGGAACTTGGCGAGTGGGAATCCCGCCACACCAACCCGGAGGGAGAAATCATCGAAGTGCTCGGCCCGCCGACAGCAGAAGGAGTCGATATGCTGGGCGTGCTACGCCAGTACGATCTGCCGCTCAAGTTTCCCCGCAGTGTCTTGAATGAAGTTCGAGCGATCGGGAAATCGGTGACAGAAAAAGATTGCGAACGCCGGGTAGATTGCCGCGCCCATTCGGTCATCACCATTGATCCCGATGATGCAAAAGATTTTGACGATGCCATCTATCTTGAGCCCGCCAGCGGCAAGCGCTGGAAGCTCTGGGTGCACATCGCCGATGTTTCGCATTACGTGAAGCCAGGCTCGGAACTGGACAAGGAAGCCAGGCAGCGGGGCAATTCGACATACCTCGTCGATCGTGTGATTCCTATGTTGCCGGAGGCACTGAGCAACGAGTTGTGTTCCCTGAAGCCGAATGTCGACCGCCTCACCAAATGCGTTGAGTTCATGATCGGTGAGGAGGGCAAGGTGCTCAGCGCCAAATGCTACTCGGCCGTGATTCATTCCCAGCGCCGTTACGCCTATGCCCAGGCGTTCGAAGTCATCGAAAACAATGCACCTGCCAATGCCATAGAGACCATGCTCCTCCAGGCCAACGAATTGGCGCAGCGGATTCGAGCCCAGCGTTTCAAGGCTGGATCTCTCGAATTGGATTTTCCAGAAACGAAAATTCGGCTGGATGATCACGGGCGTGTCGATCGCATCGAGCGCGTGGAGAACGACGTGTCGCACCAGTTGATCGAAGAGTTCATGCTGCTGGCCAACGAAGCGGTGGCCGGGCAGTTGATGAAGCAAAAGCGCCCGTCGGTCTACCGGATTCACGAAGCGCCCGACGAAGGACGACTGAACGACTACCGACTCCTGGTGCTCAGCCACCACATTCCTTGCGGAAATTTGACCAAGCCCGAAGAAGTGCAGAAGCTTCTTAAGCGGCTCAGTGTTCTGCCGATCGGCCAGGCGCTCAAGATCGGATTTCTGAAGTCACTCATGCGTGCACGTTATTCGGTGACTCCACTCGGGCACTATGGCCTGGCAAAGCAAAAGTATGCGCACTTCACCTCGCCTATCCGGCGCTACGCAGATCTCATCGTTCACCGCAGCCTCTTCGATCAGAAGCCCGGCTCGTTACAGGATCTCAAACGCACCGCCGACCACATCTCCGCCACCGAGCGCAACTCCGCCGATGCCGAGCGCGATAGCAAAGACGTAAAACTCCAGGCTTACCTGACCGCGCAACTCGAGTCGGAAAATCCCCATCGCTATCCTGCGTTGATCACCGATCTGCGGAACTTTGGCTTCTTCGTGGATGTTGTCGATCTCGGGATGAGCGGCTTGGTTCCGCTGTCGATATTGCGGGATGATTTTTATGAGCTCGATACCGTGCGCAATGAAATCCGAGGCCGCCGCACCCGGCGGATCCTCCGACTAGGTGACACCGTACAGGTCGAAGTTGCAAAGGTCGACAGCTTCAAAAAGAGAGTCGATTTCCGATTGGTCGACCAACCAGGCGATGGGAAGTCCAAGCGAGGCAAACAAGGCCTCGCTGCCAAATTCCGTCGCCGTCCTTCGAAGCTGGGAGCCGCACCGGGCAAGGGTCAAAGTCGGGCTAAGGGTTCAGGCAAGGGCCAAAGCCCAAGCCCAAGCCAAGGTGAACCCGTAAGGCCAGCCATTCTGCACGCTAAGCCTAGCGGCAAAAGCAGAGGCAAAAGGGCCCGCCGCCGCACTGGTCGGAATGGCAGGCCTGACCGGGAACGTTGATCACGATCGGCCCCGGTCAGTCAGCCGCTGACCAGCGGCGAACGCCCGCCAAGATTCGACCCGAAAATGAAGCCGCCTTCTGGCCCTT
>JAQCER010000372.1 GCA_027618625.1 Verrucomicrobiota bacterium | reverse complement strand
CACAAGAGCACTGAGGAAAGTGCTAACAAGAGCGCCAACACCGTAGGCGTGTTTAAGGAGAAGGCGTTTGATTTGATGACATCGCCCGCCGCGAAGAAGGCCTTCGACATCGGGGCCGAACCTGAAAAGCTGCGCGATGAATACGGTCGCAACACGCTAGGGCAAAGCTGCCTCATGGCGCGCCGTCTCGTCGAGGGCGGCGTTCGCTGTGTCACCATCGATCACTCGAACTGGGACACCCACGATGCCAACGCCCGCGTGCTGAGGCAGCAACTGCCGATGCTCGATGACTCGATGGCGACGCTGTTCCGTGATCTTGAGGATCGTGGAATTTTAGAGACGACAATGGTTGTGGTGACGGGCGAATTTGGTCGCACCCCGCGTATCAATGCCAATGGCGGACGCGATCACTGGAGTAAATGCTTCACCGTGGCTCTCGGCGGCGGCGGTATCCAGGGCGGCAGAGTCGTTGGCAGGAGTGACAAATGGGCCGAGGAACCCGCCGAGGATCCGGTGACGCCCGAAGATTTCGCAGCAACGATGTACCGACAGTTCGGTATCGATCCCAAAGAGGAACTGATGACAGCGGAAGGTCGCCCCATCCCGATCGTCAATGATGGAACCGTCGTTGAGGCTTTGTTATAAAGCGGACCATGCGCACATCCTTAGTCGGCACCTTGCTCGCGTTGGCCACGGCGTCTTCGTCATTGGCCGAGGAACCCTACGTATCTTACATTTTCCCGGCGGGCGGACAGCAGGGCACGCAGGTCGAGTTCAAAGTGGGTGGGCATTATCTGCACGGCGAAGCCTCTTTCGATATGCTGGGCCCGGGCGTGGCCGCCAGTCCGAAGGTTCGCGAAGTGGAGACCTTTTTCTTCGAAGGCCCGCTCATCCCCATGCCCGCATCGCAGCAGAAGGAAGACTATCCGCGTGATCATGCTGGCCAGGTGACCATCGCCGCAGACGCCGCAGTCGGAGTTCGTTACTGGCATGTCTCAACTTCTCAGGGGGTGACGCCGTCCTGGAGATTCGTTATCGGCAGCTTACCGGAGATCGTTGAAGTAGAGATCGATGGCGCTCCCGTTCCGAAAGAGGTGACGTTGCCAGTCACGATCAATGGTAGAATCTTTCCGCGCGAAGACACGGACATCTGGACGATCAACGCCAAGACAGGTGAGATCATTTCCTGCTCAGTGAACGCCCAGCGCCTGGGGTCGGCGCTCAATGCGCGACTCGAGATTCTCGATCCAGGTGGGCACCGCCTCGCGGAGGCTGTTCCGGTCACTGGCAAGGATCCGTCGCTGCAGTGGCAAGCGCCAGTCGATGGCATCTACGCCGTGCGGATTCATGACATCGATTTCGGCGGGCTGCAGCACTACGTCTATCGCCTGACCATCACGAAGAGCCCCCACGTTGCGACCACTTATCCGTTAGGAGGGAAGCGGGGATCCACGACCCGTGTAGCGATCCTTGGCAGTGACGGCGCTGCTCACGGTGATATCGAGTTTGCCATCCCTGACAATGCCACCGAAGACTTTCCTCTGTTGGCGGAGCCGAATCCCGTCTTCCTGCGCACCGGAGACGCTGACGAGTGTCTCGAGACAGAGCCGAACGATTCACCTGAGCATGACAACGACACAGCAGTCGCGGTTCCGTGTGTTCTCAATGGCCGAATCCAGGCAGCGGGCGATGTTGACTACTGGAGCCTTACCCTTGGCATGGGAGAAGCGATCGACTGCGAACTTCTCGCGGGCACCTTGGGCAGCCCGCTCTTTCCGGTGATGACAGTTTACGATCCTGCGGGAAAAGAGATCGCTCGCAGCAGCAATCCTGGCGATCCAAAAATCGAAGCGAGACTTCACTTCGAGGCTCCGGCAGCAGGGATGTATCGCATCGCAGTCGCCGAGCATTTCGCTCATCGAGGCGGTGCCCATTACGCCTATCGCTTGTCGCTGCGTCCGTTCACGGGGCCTGATTTCAAGCTTACGCTCGCTACCAATGCCATTTCCGTCTTCCGTGAGATCGATGGACTCACCGAAGAAGAGAAGATGCAGCGCCCGCCATCTCCACCTGCGAAGCTGGTCGTGGAAGTACAGCGGCTTGCGGGCTTCGATGGCGAGATCGAACTCCTTGCCACGGGATTGCCCGAGGGCGTTCACTTGGCGAACAACAAGATCGCCAAAGGCCAGAACAAGACCGAGCTGACGTTTCGTGCCGATGCCGACGTCCGGCTTCAGGCGACGCGGGTCACGCTCTCTGGGGTGGCAGAGGTCGGTGAAAGCAAAAGCAAAGTCACGCGCACTGCTAGCGCGGTGGTCGCTCGCGGAGAACCGCCATTGAACGACCTCCTGTTAGCCGTGGCCATGACCACGCCCTTCTACTTCACTGGCGATTACACTTCCTTCCCACTCCCGCGCGGATCGATCTATCGCCGCCATTACCAGCTGCACCGGGGTGGCTTCACTGGCCCAGTCTACGCGCGCCTGGCAGACCGACAGGTCAGACATCTGCAAGGGGTTCGCGGGCCGACGATCACTGTCCCTCCTGATGCCACCGAGTTTGATTATGAAGCCGTGATGGCACCTTGCCTGGAGATCGGCCGCACCAGCCGATCCACGATCATGATCTACGGCACGGTCACAGATTCAGACGGCAGTGAGCACGTTGTCAGTTACACCTCAGGGGATCCGAACCATCAGTTCATCGGCCAGATGGTGGCGGGCCTGCTCAGCGTCCGCCCCGTCGAGCCATCTCGGTCCGTCGAACCGAATGCCTCGATCGATGTGCCCGTCGTGATCAGCCGCGGGCAGGCAATCAAAGATGCCGCCGTCCGGGTGGAGCTCCAGCTTCCCGCCCACTTCAAGGGTGTCCACGCAACTCCCGTTACCGTACCCGCCGCCGAATCCTCCGCTACCCTGACCATCAGTTTCGGGGAAACGTTAGAAACGCACAACATGCCCGTCAAGGTGACTGCAACAACGTTAGGTAATGATGATCCTCACGTCGCCGAATCGCCTCTGGAGTTGGTGACCTTGTCCCGAGACTAATCAATTACGGATGGGAAAAAGACTCACGAAGCAAGACTTGTATCGTTAGATCGTTAGCGGTGGGTGTGCCAAGCTCGGAAATGACAAGTAGACGTGAATGGCTCAGTTCGCTCGGGATCGGCGCATTTTCAGCGGCCGGTCTGAATGCCGCGCTGCGTGCCGAAGATTCGAACAATCCCGCAGCGAATGTCGCTGACAAGACCTCCACGATCAAGATCACAAAGCTGACGGCCACGCCTGTAATGGGGAAGGTGTTTCTCAAGATCGAAACCAATCACGGCGTCACCGGCTGGGGCGAGATCGATCAACTCGAGCCTTACGTTGCCGCAACTTTTGCCCGGTCACTCTTTGAATTGCTCGACGGCGAGAATCCGACGCGCATCGAGCACCTGTAGCAGAAGATCTACCGATTGCATCGCGACATGCGCGGTGGGCCTTTCATGACGCATACGCTTGCGGGCATCGATACGGCTCTGTGGGACATCACGGGCAAGCTCTGGGGGGTGCCGGTCTACCGGCTGCTTGGTGGGCCCACTCGGGACAAAGTGAGGTTTTATCCGACGCCGAGCGCGACCAAGATCGGCGTCGGGCCGCAGCCGTTCTCCGGCACGCCGCAGCAGATCGAGGCCATTGTGAAGAGTGTTGAGGACGCCCGAACGAAGGTTGGCCCTGACGGAATTGTCATGTTCGACGCGCACTGTGCCCTGCCACCA
The DNA here is from genome assembly GCA_027618625.1 of Verrucomicrobiota bacterium. GTDB lineage: Bacteria > Verrucomicrobiota > Verrucomicrobiia > Verrucomicrobiales > DEV007 > JAGROY01. The sequence goes on along the minus strand of JAQCER010000372.1, from coordinate 1,105 downwards.
CCGTTTCTGATTCAGTTAGCCTCGGCCATCAAACCTTCCGAGCTGCTCTACATCGAAGAGCCTGCAGTGCCTGGCAACATCGAGGTCTTCAAACGACTGAAACAGCACATTAGCATTCCGTTAGCTGTCGGAGAGCAAGCCCGCACGATCTGGGACGTAATAGGGTATCTTCAAGAAGGCTGCGCCGACATCCTCGAAGTCGACTGTGCGCACACCGGCGGCATCACCCAGCTACGTATCTATCTCCAGCTCAAGCTGAGCGTCTGGTGTAAGCTGTTCAAGTTCGGGAAATCTTACATCAGGCTCCGATATTGATCGATCGATTCCATTGGCAGGATTGGCCAACTTGACAACGACAGCAACTTTTCGAATTTTTGGCTGGGATTCCACAAACGCTGGTGGAAAAGCGCTCTCTTAAATCATTCAACGACGGATGGTCTGACTATAGAAGGCACGCTGTCTGTCGTGCCGGAGCCGACCAGCAGCGTCCTTTTTGCCCTTGGGGCATTTGGGCTAGTCATGCGACGCCGTAAACGCTAAGATTTCTCCAGCTGGCAATGACGGAAGAACGAAAAGCTGCCCTCTCACGAGGGCAGTTATTGAATTATTGTTATTGGTAGGAAATTTGAAATCCGGGGGTGGGCTAAATCTCAGTCCCGTTCTCTTCGGCTGTATCATCGGCTGGAAGTTGTCCTTCCAACTCGCGAATCGCCAGTTCGTGTTCCCGGATGGCGCTTCTTTCGTCAATGAGCGCGTGCCGTTTGGCCCGTGTGTCATTCATGGCAATTGCAAAAGTCCGCTCAAGATCCTCTTCGTCCAGGCTTCCGCGGCCATCAAGTAATGCGAGCTTCACACGACTCAGAACGATGCGACGCTCGGATTCCTCCACCAGCACCTGGTGTTTATCGAGAAGACCTCGTTGCTCGTCAAGTTTTTGGCGGCACCTGTTAATGGCACTTTTGCTTTGGAGCACCAGGTCCGGAAGGGATTTCCGCTCCCTCAGCAGGTTTGAAATTACATTCAGGCGTAACCTCCAATCGTTGGTGCCGGCGGCGATGTAGTCTCGATCCGCCTCGACTTCTTCCCGGGAGGGAAACTCCGGGCC
>JAQCER010000371.1 GCA_027618625.1 Verrucomicrobiota bacterium | reverse complement strand
AGATGCCCTTTCCCATGCGGGATGGTGAATCGATTGCCGTGACGCAATCAGCTCGAAGCCTTGTTGGTAAAGGAGTTAAAATGGATCTTTTGACGTTTAACACGGTAAAGCATGCCTGTGACCCCGACGAGGCCAGAACCGCACTCAGCCACTACGGGAAGTTGGAGGCGTTGCCGCTCGATAATCGCGTGCGCCCAGGACAGGCGCTGAAGAACCTGCTCTTTTCCAAGGAATCCTATCACATCGAGCGATTCGTGGATCCAGCCTACACCGAGAAGCTCATCGAGATGCTCAAGGCCAAGCGATACGACATCGTGCAGCTGGAAACCATCTACATGGCTCCTTACATTCCGGTCATCCGCAAGTATTCCAGCGCCAAAATCATTCTTCGGGCCCACAATGTGGAGCATGAAATATGGGATCGACTGACCCGGAACACTCCGAACCCTGTCAAGAGGCTCTATCTTGAAATCCTCACGAATCGGCTGCGGAAGTTCGAAGTGGATCAACTTGACCGGATCGATGCGATGCTGTCGATCTCTGCCAAGGATGATGCACATTTCCGCCAGCTCGGGTATCAGGGGCGTTCGCGAGTGATGCCGATCAGCCTGAATCTTGACACCTACCACGCGCGTCACGATGGGGACGCCGTGACCCTTTCCTTTATCGGTTCGCTGGACTGGTTTCCCAATCTGGAAGGGCTTGAGTGGTTTCTTGAGCATGTCGATCTTGACGGGTTGACCTGCCCGCACACCGGGCAGTCGGTGAAGTTCCATGTTGCCGGACGCAATCCTCCCGCGTCGATCGTCTCGAATCCTCTGGCGTCCCTGGTTTTTCACGGAGAAGTGCCTGATGCGGTCGATTTCATCAATGATCACCCGCTGATGGTCGTGCCCCTCTTCTCTGGCAGCGGCATGCGCACAAAGATTCTTGAAGCGATGGCTCTGGAGCGCGTAGTCATCACGACGACGCTCGGTCTGGAAGGCATCGATGCAGTCGATGGTGAGGAAGTCCTGATCGCCGATAGTGGCGACGCCTTCCGCGAAAAGATCGCTTCCCTGCTGGAGAATCCCGAGCGGATCATACAGATAGGCAAAGCGGCGCGTCGACACATCGAGGACAACTATGATGCGCCAGTCGTCGCCGATGACCTGTATCAATTTCTGCACTCGACCCTCCGCGACGAAGAAACCGTAGCGATCTCTCACCGCTTTGCGTGATCAGAGTTGCGAACCCTTCGAGATGCGGCAACAAGTGACTTGCGTGCGTTTCCTGATCTGTGACACCGAGCGAAAGGAGGAAGCCCTCCTGCTTCAATGAAAGGAGTAGTAACTACTCTCCGCGATTTGCGTTCCGAGGCTGGTCGGTTCTTTGCAGAGAACCGCCTCGACGGCTTTGCCATCCGGCATCATCTGAAGGGTTACAGTCCCGGCGCGTTTCGCAAAGATCTCAGGGCAGGATTGGACGTGGCACTGCTCGCCCTGCCACAGGGCATGGCCTACGCATCCATCGCCAAATTGCCGCCAGTGCAGGGCATCATGTGTGCCGCCGTCGCCGCGATTGTCGGCCCCTTGTTCGCCAGCTCCCGCCTTACGGTTCCAGGGCCGACCAATGCCACGGCATTCATGGTAGGGGCGTCAATTCTCGCCACCACGAATCCAGAGATGTTTGCTCAGAATCTCCTGCTCATGCCATTGCTGGTGTTGGTGGTCGGGCTCCTTCTGGTGATCGGTGCGCTGTTTCGCTTCGCCGATTTGATTCAATACATCAGCCGCAGTGTGGTCGTTGGGTACGTCACGGGAGCGGCCGTTCTGATAGCAGTCAATCAACTGAAACACGTGCTCGGATTCGAGCGCGAAATCGTGTCTGGAAAGACGTTCTTTGGGATCTTCGCCTCAACTTGGAGCGGGCTCTCCCATACGGAAGCAGTGCCGCTGGTGCTTGCTGCACTGACCATTTTTTTGTATTGGTTGCTCAGGAAAAAACTGCCTCGGTTCCCGGCATTCGCCGGTATTCTGGTGCTGATGTCGGCTGTGGGTTACTACATCGAGATGAGTGGCTACCTCAAGCGTGTGGGCGGACATATGCCGAGGCTCGAACGATTCGAAGCCAGCGACATCGGATTGAAGTTGGGGAGTCTTGGAGACGGGCACGTCCTTGATCATCTCAGTCCGCTCATTGGCATCGCAATCGCCATCGCGTTTCTCGCGGCTTTGGAGAATTCGATGATGGGAAAGACCCTTGGTAGCCGCACGGGGCAGCACCCCGACATGAATCAGGACATGTTCAGCGTGGGGGTCACCAATATTTTTACCGGGCTTTTCAGCGGCATGCCGGCTTCGGGTTCTCCGACTCGCTCCGCCCTCAACCTCGAAAGCGGCTCGATGTCGCCGATTTCGACGATGTTTAGTGGGGTTCTCTGTCTCATCGGTGCTTTCACTCTCGGGCACCTGGCCGTATTTGTGCCGACCTCAGTTCTTGCTGCGTTGATCATCTGCATCGCGGCATCCCTGATCAATCGCCGCAACTTGAGAATCTGCTTCAATGCCACCCGTTCGGATGCTGCAGTGCTGGTGATAACGATTTTTGCCACGCTGGTCATGCCGCTGCACGTCGCCATCTTCGTGGGCGTCGGCGTATCCGTCATTCTTTACCTGCGCAAGGCTGCCCAGCCGCAGTTGGTCGAATACGAGTTCAACGACAAGGGAGATCTGTTAGAGGCAGAAGGGGGGCAGGCGCGGAGGTTGCCTGGAATTTCCATCGTTCATGTCGAGGGTGATTTGTTCTTCGGGGCTGCGGAGCTTTTCCGGACGCAGATTCAGCGCACCGCTGCTGATCCCAATCTTCGCGTCATCATTCTGAGGTTGAAGAACGCCCGCCACCTGGATGCCACCAGCGTGATGGCACTGGAGGAATTGATCGGGTTTCTCAATGCTCAGGGGCGTTTTCTGCTCGTCAGTGGTGCCATGCGTGACGTCTACAAAGTCCTGCGGAACTCCGGCATGATCGAGGTCATCGGGCGTGACAATATTTTCATGGGCATGCCCAGTAACCCTAACATTTCCACGAGAAACGCGCTCAAACGCGCCCAGGGATTGTTGGGAACCAGCGATGCCGAGGTTCACATTTTTTACGATCCCAACAAATCCTGAGCGGTGCTCAAGCAGCCCCAAGCAGTCTCAATGAGTCCCAGCCTGTGCATTCCCTAGTCGATCACTTCATCCTCTACCTCGCCACCGAGCGAGGTCTGTCGGACAACTATCAGTTGTCAGTGCGAAATTCGCTGGAGGCTGCGTCCACATGGCTGGCGAAAGAACGTGGAGTCACCGCGCCCGAACAAGTGAGACTGGAACACTTGACCGACTACCTGGCGAAGCGCAAAGCGGATGGCCTGGCCGCTGCCAGCCTTCGCCTGATCATGATCGCGCTGAGGATCTTCTTTCGCTTCCTGGTCGCAAGGAAAGGATTGGCAAAGAATGTAGCCGATGAGCTGGTAGCGCCTCGATTGGAGCAGTACCTTCCGGAAACCCTGAATGGCCCGGAGGTCGAGAGGATCCTTGAATCGATTCGGGGCGATCGTCCGCTTGGGCTGCGGGATCGGGCATTGCTTGAGATGCTTTACTCCAGCGGGCTCCGCGTGTCCGAGGTAGTGAACGCCACGCTCGACCTGATTGACTTGAATGAGCGCTTCATCCGGGTCACCGGAAAAGGCAACAAAACGCGGATCGTGCCGGTAGGGCGACGCGCGATCGAGGCCGTGCAAGCCTACTTGAATACTGAGCGGCCAACCCTGGTAACGCGAAAGACCGGGAACCACATTTTCATTACCGTGCGTGGGACGAAGTTCACGACGCAAAGAGTCTGGCAAATTGCCAAGCAGCGTGCCGAATTGGCAGGTATTGAAACCCACGTCTACCCGCATTTGTTCAGGCATTCTTTTGCCACGCACCTACTCACGAACGGTGCGGATCTGCGTGTGATCCAGGAATTGCTCGGCCACGCCGATATTTCGACCACCCAGATTTACACCCATGTCGATCAAAGACGCCTAAAGGCCGTGCATACGCGGTACCATCCCAGAGCATGATCACTTGAATGGAAGGATACCTCTGTCCTGAAGGCAAGCCTTCAGCCTGCACTGCAGACATCAACTAATCAACTAATCAACTACCGCTCACGCCGACAATTCGCTCGGCATGGTTACCCAGTCGTTGATTTCTGGCAATGCAATGAGCAATGCTGAGCGAAGTGCATCGCGCAACAGTTGGTTGAACTCATCCCGGCGATCGGAACTCGACTTTTCCAACTGAAGTCGGATGGCCAGGACTTCTGGTGCGTGTTTCGCCACCGAGTAGGCGGCGCTGATTTCTGCCTTATGGGATTCGAGTAGATGCGAGGGCACCTCAAACAGTCGCGCCACTTGCTCGTAGGGTTCGACGATCTTGCCGAACGGCACATGCAACCCGGCATTGATGAGACGTTCAAGAAAAGGCCGGACATTGTTGTTCTGGGTCAGCATCGCTTTATAGAGAGCCTGCTGGTACCGCTGCCCGGCTTGGCGGTAGGCGTCGCGCGCTTCTTCCACCTTCTGGTCGGACCAGACTTGCCGGAGGGCAAGCCGGAGTTGCTGCTGGTCGGACTGCGCAAGCTTGTCCATTTCAGTGCGCAAGATCTTGCGCTTCTGTTCGAGAGAACTTGGCTGCCGATCCGGTGGTTGAACCTCTGGGCCAACCGGCATGCTATCGAAATCAGGCATTCCTCCAAGTTCAGGAATTTCATCTAGATCTGGCATCTCGTCGCCAACCGGCATCTCCGGCATTGCGCCGGGCATATCGGGCATTCCGGCCCCGAAGGGCGGACTCATGCC
>JAQCER010000370.1 GCA_027618625.1 Verrucomicrobiota bacterium | reverse complement strand
ACTCTGCATTGATGGCCTTGTCAGATGTCATCGAAACCACCAGTGGGTTGGAGCTTCCTGAAGCATCTCCGCTCCAGCCAGCGAAAGCACTCGCCTGCCCCGGCACTGCTGTCAATGTAACGCTGGTGCCTGTCGGGTAGAGTTCCTCTACCGGGCTGGCATTCACCGATCCGTCGCCTTCGGTATCCAGGCGCAGCGCGAATCCGCGAACGAATACTGGATTGAGGACTTTGTTAGAGTCCATGATGATGGTTGCCGGATTGGCTGGACCGGGGGAATCTCCGTTCCAGCCGGTGAACAAATAGCCGGCTTCCGGTGTCGCAGTCACCATTACCCTGATTCCTGCACCGTAGAGAGAGGCCTCGGGACTTGCAGCAGCACTGCCGCCGTCCGCTTGGCCGATGGTGAGCGTCCATTGCTTCACAAACGTCGCCGTTGCCGAGATATCGCTGGTCAAGGTGCGGGATGCGGGATTGTCAGTGACACCCGCGAGGTTGCCTCCCCACTGGTCGAACCGGTAACCAGCCTCAGGAGTAGCGGTCAGGGTGATCGCCGTGCCATCGATGAAGCTGGTGCCCGGCGGTGAGATGGAAATGGTGCCGCCGCCTGCGGGCACTGAGCTGGTGACATTGAATACGCGGGCAAAGTTGGCGGTGACAGTGGCATTGGTGTTCAAGACTAGCGACTGGGACAGTGTGGTTCCTGCAAGTGCGCCAGTCCAGCCTGTGAAGGCCCAGCCCGGTTGGGCGACGGCTGTCAGCGATAACCCGGTTCCCAGGACGAACTGTGTCCCCGCTGGCGACTGCTGGATGGTGCCGCCGCCGTTCACTGATGTCGCCAGTGTGGCGACGGCGCTGAACGTTGCCGAGATTTCAAGATCCTGGGTTACAACAACACCCAACGGATTCGCCGCGCCGGAAGCATCGCCGCCCCAAGTGGAGAACACGAAACCGTTTGCAGCCACCGCCGTCAGCGTGACGGTAGAACCCTCATCGTAGAACGACTGATCAGGACTGACACTCACACTGCCACCATTTCCTGTGAGGATTCCCACGGCGAGCTGGCGGACGAACGTAGCGGTAATCGACTTGTCACTATTCATCGTAACGGAAGCCGGGTTCGTCGCACCACCGAGAGCGCCACTCCAGCCTGCAAATCGGTAGCCACTCCCAGGCACGGCCTGCACGGTGACCGACTGGCCGGAGCGGTAATCGGGGCTCTGCGGGGTGACAGCGATGGTGCCTGCACCGGTGACATTCGTGGAAAGTTCGAATCGTTCCCTGAAAACAGCGGTGATCGATTTCGCCGCAGTCATCGTAATGGAAAGTGGCACGGCTGTACCGGAGGCATCGCCCGTCCAGTTCACGAATTCCCAGCCCGCCGCCGGGATGGGTGTCAGGACAACCACTGAGCCTTCCAGGAAGTTCGACTGACTGGGACTGGCGGTGACCGTTCCCTGGCCATCGGCGCTCAGGCTCAATGGCAATAGCCCGCGGAGCACTCCAGGAGTGCCGCCATGCTCGGCCGACGCCGACCAGTTCACCGCATCATCGGAGTAGGCAGCAAAGTTGATCCGCTCCAGTGACGGCCCTGATCCGTCGGAACTGGTCGGCCAGGGTGCGGCGTCGGCAAAGGCGACCGAGTCCACGTCGATCATGGGAACGACGGTAGCGCCGGATCCATCGACCGCCGGGCCATCCGGGCGACGGACGGACACGCGCTCCCCTGCATTGTCGAGACTTCCCAGAAACGGGCCGTAAATTTTCACGCCAGCGGAAAGTCCGTTCGCCGCACGAAATGCTGCGGGATCCCCGGCGACAATGAGGGCCAACTCGTCCGGCCCAAGTGTCTGGCTCTGCGGAAAATCGAAATCGACCCCGTTGATCGACCATGTATTCTCTGGATGCTCGGGATCAAACAACGGGAGTGCGCTGCCGGAGAGGTTCCACAACTCGATGAACTCGACGCCGCCAGTCAGTGGATGGTACATGATTTCGTTGATCAACACTGCAGGGTGGGCAGGTTCACTGTTGACTGCGCCGAGCGTCAGCGCCGCGATCGCAGGAAAGCTCTCATCACCCTGAGAGTTGATCCAGCGGCCGAACGATACTCCGTTCTGGGAAGCGCGAAAGGCAACTCCGTGGCTGAATCCGGTGAGGTTACCGGCATTGTCGGCGGAGAAAATGTAGACCTCGTCGCCCAACGAACTCAACGAGAAGGCGCTGCCGAAAAACGATGGTGGCAGGGATGCGTTGTTGTCCGGGTCGCCGTCATTGTCCCCGCCCACCACCAGGTATCCGCCAGCAGCGATGGTCGTTCCAGTTGGAATGCGGTACTTCTCTGGGCTGCCAAAATCGTCTGACAGGAACCAGCCACCGATGGCGACTGTGACAGTGTTAGGATTGAACAGTTCGATCGAATCGACCTGAGGGAAATCGGTGTGCGCGAGGACTTCGTTGATCAGAATTGGCAACACCGGAGCTGAGCCGGAGGTGCCGGGGCTGCCGCCCACCGCGGAGCTGGCAGCCCAACTGCCGGGATCAGCGGGGTCCGGCACTGCATCAGGATTGTTGAGTACCAGCGAGAATCCGAGACGGTCCGGGCTCTCGGGCCAGGGCGCGGTGTCGCCGTAGGTGAAGTCGCGAATGGTCGTGCTGGCGACATCTTCGAGGTGCAGGCGCTCGCCTGAGTTCGCCAGGTTGCCCGTGAATTCACCGGCGATGGGCACGTTGGTTCCATAGCGAAGCTCGAAAGCGGCGCGGTTCCGCACGAGCACAACTCTTGCACCAGGGGCGAGCGAGGTGATTGCAGCCTGGTTGAAATCGAAGGTGATGCCGTTCGCGAATCGAGCATCGCGAAGGTTCACGATGCGCGGGCCAACGTTCATCAGCTCAATAAATTCAAACGCATCCGCATCGAGAAATCCTGCGGCAATCTCGGCGACGCTGGGATCGGCAGGGTGGTAGTGGATTTCCGAGGTCACCAGATTCGCTGCTGAAGGAGGATCCATGTCGACGAAGAAGAATGCCTGATTGAGGGCACTCCACGTGGTGCCTTCCTTTGCACGTGCCATCAGCCGCACCTCACCACGGCCACTCAGCGTCAACGGCTCGGAGGCAAATGTTTGCGTAGCGGTCAATCGCAGATCGAAACTGAGGTCGCTGCTGGAGCCGCTGGTCTGGTGGATTTCCACAGCGACGACATTGGTTCCTTCCACCAGCACGGATGGATCGAGGGTGAATGCAAAGAACGTTGATTCATCGCCTCCTCCAGCGACACCATCGGAGGTCGTAGTAAAGCTGATCATGCCCGAGGGCATGTTTGAACGTGCGACCTCGTTGCCATTGATGTAGACCACCGCGCCATCGTCGCGGAGCAACTCGAGCGAGAGGCCAGTGGTCTGCGCGGTGCCGCTTACGTTGAAGCTTTTGCGAAAATAGGTAGTGATGAATTTGTTGCCGCTATCCGGGCCGAAACCCACCACTGTCGTCTCGTCGCCATCGCCATAGCCAAGCTCAGCATTGCCGGACTTCCATCCCGCATCATTGAACGCTCTGGCTCGCCAGGCGGTGCCCTGATTGCTGCCGCTGTCAAGGTAACGCCACGATGCGCCGGAAGTCACAAGCGGCAGCGCGCTTGATGATCCCTGATAGGTTGTCGCTCCGGCCTGCGTGGCTCCGCCAATCTGCCGCGGATCCTGACCGCTGGTCGTGTAAAGGATGCTGCCGCCGGTCATCGACAATTCCTTGATTGAGCTGATGTAGCCACCGTGCTGGCTGAAGGAGGGAGCATCGATCGGCGGATAAAGTGCCAGATTGCCTCTGTCGAAGCCACGCAACTGCGACACTAACACAGCTGCCCTGCCAGCTCCACCGCCACTGCCGTCCGTGCCTTTTTCGATAAAGTTCAGCAAGTCACTCACGGCGTTCTGCCAGTCAGATATCGAAAAAGGAGTCGCCCGTTTCGAATCGCCCCATCGCGCTGCCTCGGCGAGGATCACCTGTTCGACAACCGCGCGACGCTGCTCGATGCGCGCAAGCACCGTCTCCCGGGAAAGCGCACCACCGTTGAACAGGAGCTCGTGTGCCCGGTCAGCGAATGCCATGCGGTATTCGAGATTGCTGGCGAGATCTTCATGCAGGTATTGTGGATTGCTGCGCAGGTAATCGGTGGCGGATCCGTACTGAACTTTCCACGGAGTGTTGGTGCTGCCTGCGCCGACGCGATTGTTGCTGTTGCCGCCGGTGCCCAACGAGTGCTCGTTGTCGTGCATGAAGAAGACGAAACCGCCGGAGCTGCCGGTTGAGTTGCGCATGCCAAACCAGTTGTTGGAAGCGTTGTTGAGGAACGTGGAAAGCGGCGCGTCGAACCCACCCGTGTAGTAGACCGCGAGCATGTAGTCGATCAAGTTATCGACATCCAGCAGCGCGGGACCACCGGTGGGTGTAGTCCCATTCGCCGCCAGACCCTGCAACCCGAAGTAATTTGCATTGCTGGGATTGGAGGTGCCAATTTCCCTCACTTTCTGCCAGAGCTGATTCCACGCGCTGCCGCCGCCCATGGTGCCATCGGTCGCCTCGGTCTGGTAGCCGCCGGCGCTGCCTGCGGACTTCACCACATCGTATTCATCGCGGCTGCCACCTAGATAGCTCTCGCCAAAGGACGCCTCGGCCCGCTCCTGAGTCATGTAGAGTCCCCAGTACTGGCCGTTCAAATAGACATGGTAGTAGCGGCTTCTGGTGTAGGGTTCGCCCATATCCCGTTGCGTGTCCCTGGCAAAGACTTCGCGCAGGAAGGTGTTGTTCCCATCACCCTGAAACGCCCAGGAATAGTTCTGGCTCGTGCGCAGGTCGACATTGTCAAATTGAT
>JAQCER010000369.1 GCA_027618625.1 Verrucomicrobiota bacterium | reverse complement strand
GCCAACGACTTCATAGACGCCATTCAGAAGGGCGAAATGGTAAAGTTCAGGAAACGCTACCGTCAGGTGGATGTTTTGATCATTGATGACATCCAGTTTCTGGGCGGCAAAGAGCGCACGCAGGAGGAATTCTTTCACACCTTCAATGCCCTCTTTGATGGCCATAAGCAGATCGTGCTTTCCAGCGATCGTCCGCCTAGCGAAATCAGACACCTGGAAAGCCGCCTGGTGTCCCGCTTCGAGTGGGGCCTTACTGCCGAACTGCATCCACCGGACGCGGAAACGCGCATCGCGATCCTTCGCAAGAAGATGCAGCTCTGGGACGTGAAACTTGAAGACGAAGTCATTTTCTTCCTGGCCGATCGGATTCACAACAATATCCGACGCCTGGAAGGTGCTCTGATGCGGACGGCATCGTATGCATCCCTCAGTGGCAGCAAGCTGACACTGCAACGTGCCGAGGAATTACTGCGGGACATTCTTCACGAAGAAGCGAAGAACACGATCACGTTCGACCAGATCCAAAAGCGGGTGGCCGAGCACTACGATATCCGCATTGCCGATATGACAAGCAAGCGGCGCCCGGCCAGCATTGCCTTTCCCAGACAGGTAGCCATGTATCTGGCTCGCGAAATGCTCAAGTCGTCCTACTCTGAAATTGGCGATGCATTCGGAGGGCGTGACCATGGCACCGTGATGCATGCGTACCGTCAGATTCAGAAGCGAATGAAGGAAGATGACGAACTCCGCCGTGCAGTGTCGCTATTGGAATCGCTGATTCGCTCGAATCGCGACTCGTGAGCTAACGTAAAAATATACCCAGACACTGGCGGATTCGCATAACCTCCTGAATGCGATAGGCTTCCTCGTATTCAGCCGCTGGAGATAGTATTAGACACCTGTAATTTTTGGGTTCACTATGCTAGGGAATACTATTATTGCCCATTGCGCATGAAGTTCTCGATTAGTAAGGAAAAATTCTTAGCCGGACTGCTACAAGTGCAGAATGTCGTCAGTACCCGGACGACACTGCCAATCCTATCCAATGTACTGATCGAGGCGGAAGGCTCTGGTTTACAACTCACTACTACGGATCTGGACGTCGGGATCAGTGGTCAGGTTGTGGCAGATGTGGAAATCCCGGGAGCAGTGACGCTGCCAGCACGGAAACTGGCTACTATTATCAAGGAACTGCCCTCCGATCTGATTCAAGTCAGTGTGAACGGGGACAACGTCGCCTCGATCGAGTGCGGCCCCAGCTTCTTCAAAATCCTTGGGCTGGATGCGGACGAGTTCCCGCCTCTGGCAGAGTTTGACGATCCCAAAGAATTCAAGCTTGAGCAGAAGACGCTGAAGGACGGCCTGAAGAAAACTGGCTACGCGATTTCCACGGACGAAACCCGCTACGTGCTCAACGGGATCAATTGCACGTTCAAAGACAGCACGATGACGCTGGTTGCGACTGATGGTCGACGATTGGCGATGGTGGACTACGAACTCGAGTTTCCTGAGAGCAACGAGACTGCAGTCATCATCCCGACCAAAGCCGTCAACGAGGTTCAGCGTCTGTTAAAAGACGAGGGCGAGGTGAAAATCCTGATCGGGCACAGTCAAATCGCATTCGAGCTGAATGGCAGCCGCTTGGTGAGCAAGCTCATTGACGGCAATTACCCAAACTATCGCCAGGTAATCCCGGGTGAAGCAAAGTATCGCATTCCACTGGAGCGGGAAACGTTCCATGAGGCAGTCAGGCGCGTATCCTTGCTTGCCAGCGACAAGTCGAACTCAATCAAGCTCGAGTTCAGTGAGAACGCGATCTCAATTATGGCAAACAGTCCGGACATTGGAGAGGCGAAAGAAACGATCACGGTGAAATACAAGGGGCCGAACATGGCGATCGCGTTCAATCCGGAACTTCTGATGGCACCGCTGCGCAACCTCGATACGGACGAGGTCTACATGGAACTCATCGATGAGATGAGCCCGGGCGTCATCAAGATTAATGTCCCCTTCCTCTACGTGCTCATGCCGATGCGCGTGACGAACTAGGACGCCGTCAAATTTGGTTTAAGAGAAGTTGTAGCGGTGCCACATGCATCAAATGCCGCAGCGGTCAAATTCGCCACATGTCACCACATATCAGGATCGCTTGTTCCCGTAGAGACGCATGCGGAGAATGTCCTGCGCTCATTCGACGGTTGCCGCCGCCAGTGATCGTGCCAAGTATTTCACCAAGTGATAGAGATTCGTGACACCGTATTCCGTTATCCCGGCGGCGACTTCACCCTGCGCATCGATTCCCTTGATGTCGCCAGCGCGGAGCAGGTGGCACTCATCGGAGCGAGCGGGTGCGGCAAAACGACACTCGCACATTTAGTCGCTGGCATTCATACAGCTGAGTCCGGAACCATCGAGGTTGCGGGAAAAACTGTCCACGCGATGAACGATCGGGAGCGCCGCGATTTTCGTATCTCGAACATCGGCTTCATTTTTCAGGAGTTTGAGTTGCTCGACTACCTGCGTGCACGCGAGAACATCCTGCTCCCTTATCACATCAACCGAACGCTGCGACTGACCAAAGCAGCTAGGGAGAGAGCAGAGCACTTGGCGACAACCGTGGGACTGGCTGACAAGCTTCACAAGTATCCGGACCAACTGTCCCAAGGTGAACGCCAGCGCCTGGCCATCTGCCGTGCGCTGGTCACCGAGCCCAAAATAGTGATTGCCGATGAACCCACCGGCAACCTGGATCCTGCAACGTCCAAAAACGTCATGCGGCTCATTCATGACAACGTCCGCGCGCACTCGGCTGCCCTGCTGATGATCACCCATGATCATGGACTGCTCGCGCCGTTCGATCGCGTGATCGACATGAAGCAGTTCCACTGATCGGCGATGACTCTTACAATTCGGGACGCAGAATTACTTTGAGCAACTCTTCCTCGCCTTTGTGAAGGCGGTCGAACCATGCTGCGCCATCGGCCAATGGCACGACAGCGGAGATCAGCGGTTCCACTTGGATCGATCCGTCGGCGATACACCGGAGGGCCTCCGGGTATTCGCCAGCACAGGAACAACTGCCGAAAAGAGTCAGTTCTCTGGTCACCGCAGCTTGCAGTGGCAGGATAGCCTCGGCTGCGAGATTCCCAACAAGCCCTACGGCACCACCTTTGCGCACGCAATTTACTGCCAACTGCAAGGTTGGAGAGATGCCGACCACTTCCATGGCGATATCGGCACCGTCACCGCCAGTCAATTTTCGAATCTTTGCCAGCACATCGGGATCACTGGCGTTGAAGCCTTCCTCGGCACCCATCGTCTTTGCTTTGGCGATCTTTCGGTCGTCGAGGTCGACCACATAGATCGGCCCACAGCCTCGCAGTCGAAGGCACTGCACGATGAGCAGCCCGATCATACCCGCACCCACGACAACGGCTGAATTCCCCTTCGCAGCGGGCACCCTGCTGACTGCGTGCAAGGCGATGGACACGGGCTCGGCAAAAGCAGCGTGCTCAAAACTCAACTCGTCTGGCAAGGGATAGCAAACGTGCTGCGGCACACACACGACATCAGCATAAGCGCCGTGCTGCCGGTAGTCGGCACATGAGACGCCAAGCACACGTCGATCGGGGCAAAGGTTGATTTTCCCCTCGCGGCAGGCATCACACTTTCCGCAGTAGACAGTGGAATCAAAGGTGACGCGATCGCCGATTTTCCAGCCCCGCTCTCTGGCAATACTACCCACTGCCCGGATCACACCGGCAGCTTCGTGCCCCATGATGACGGGAGGAATCCGGCGACCGGTACTGCCATCCATGCCGTGGACATCACTGCCGCAGATGCCGCAGGCCTTGACGTCGATCAGGACATCACTGTCGCCGGCTGTCGGCAGCGCAGCTTCGCCGTATTCGAATTGGTTGTATTGGACCAGGGTCAGGGCTTTCACGCCTGACTAGCTAGCCGAAGTTCTCTGTGCGATTCCATTCCAGTAATGCGTTTACAATAAGGGTGTTACGGAAGTAAATGTGGTTTGATTAGTTTTTGATTTGGTGCCGTATCAGTGCCAGTTCCCACAACGAACCGCTCGACTTTCGCCAGCACACACAGCGCCATTGAATCAGGAATCGCATTTCGAGTCAATAGCCGAAATGCCGCGCGTAAATCGGTGGAGCGAAAGATGACTTCAGTTTGACTGAAGCCGGTGCTGCTGCTGAGGTAGTAGATGGTGAATCCCGGTGCAGTGCCTTCGAACACTTGTCTACCCATGCCTGGCCGTCGCCGAGGACGACCGCAGTAGTCAGCTCGATGCAGTAGTCGAACGCTGAATCGCCGATGGCGGTGACGCCGGAGGGGATAGTGATGCTGGCCAGACCGGTGCAGCATTGGAACGCGAATTCGCCGCGCTCGTGCTGGTGACCGGTTTACCATCGATCTCGGCAGGAATCTCGATCTCACCAACCGCATCTCTGGGATAATCCGGCTTTCAGCGGCGCGGCGGAGATGCAAAGGAAGGAAAAGGATTATCCAGAATTCGAAGATGTTCTTTTTCATGACTATCAGAAGGCCATATGACGGGAAATCACGTCACTACCGAGCAGTATCTTTCAAGGCGCCGATCCGGATTGAGATTTTTGCTGATGATGCGCTGGCGGCGATTTGGTAAAAGGCATCGCGTCAAGATGGGCAGCGTTCAGGCTTGACCACCTTCTCAGATTTGCACACAATCAAATCCAAAACAGGATGAGTTCCAATCGACGGAGCAAGCTTTCGTCGATGGACTATCCTGAATGTTAGCCCCCGGCTCCGCCCGCCCCATGAACGCACCTCTGGTTTTCAAATTTCCTACCATTTTTTAATCGGCTGATGGTGCCCCGGCCC